>JBGSKT010000460.1:0-1827 GCA_041741075.1 Lysobacterales bacterium | reverse complement strand
TCGTAAGATAGCAGCATAAAATATAAATTTAATGTTAGCGGGACATGGGCAAGATCGCGCCGCACGAACAGGCCACGGGCATCGCGCATCAGGGCGATGCGGCCGAAGCTGTCGGACTTCAGCGCTTGCAGTTCGATGGCTTCGGAAGACATGGCTGAATTGTAGCGGTGAGGCAGGCCCGCCACGTCATCCAAGCACATGCCATGCGCCGGACAGCGTTGGACGGTCGGATTCCAGCCCGCGTCGTGATGACGGTACTGCCATGCCGGGAAGCGATTGCCCCTGCCCTCCCGTGCCGGTCACGAGCTCCTGCCATAATCGGCGGATGATGAATGCCTGGCTGGAAAGCACCACTGCATGGATCACGGCGCACCCGGTCGCGGCCGGCGGAGTGATCTTCCTGATCGCGTTCTGCGATGCGCTGGCCGTGATCGGCATCGTGGTGCCGGCACTGCCGCTGCTTTTCGCGGTGGGAACGCTGATCGGCCTGGGTCACCTGGATGGCCCCTACGCCCTGGCCTGCGCAGCGCTCGGCGCCTTTGCCGGCGATGCGCTCAGCTATTGGCTGGGCCACCGCTGGGGTCCGTCGATGCGCGAACACTGGCTGTTCCGACGCTATCCCCAATTCATCGATCGCGGCGAACGGCTGTTCCGCAAACATGGCAGCAAGGGCATCGTGATCGCGCGCTTCGTCGGTGCGGTGCGCCCGTTCGTGCCGGCGGTCGCCGGCATGCTACGGCTGCCGTTGAAGCGCTACATGCCTGCGAGCGCTGGCGCCGCCTTGCTGTGGGCCGCGTGTTTTCTGGCCCCGGGCTGGATCTTCGGCGCCTCCTACGACGCGGTGGCGGCGGTCGCCGACCGGCTCGCCCTGGTGCTGCTGGCGCTGATCGCGGTGTTGGCACTGGTCTGGGCGATTGTGCTCTACACCTATCGCTGGTTTGTCGGCCATGCCGACCGCCTGCTGGTCCGCGCCCTGAAATGGACCAGCGCACATCCGCATCTCGGGAAATATGCCGCATCGCTGATCCAGCCGAGCCGCCCGGAATCAGCGTCGCTGGCGATGCTGGCGATGTGCCTGATCGCCATCGGCTGGGGCTGGTTCGCACTGCTGGCGGTGGTGATGGCTCACGGCGGGCCGCTGGCCATCGATCAACAGGTGTATGCCGCGATGGCCGCCCTGCGCAATCCGTTGGCTGACCGCTTCCTGGCGGCACTGGCATCGATCGGTGACCTGGAGGTGCTGTTGCCGGCATTGCTGCTGACCTTGACCTGGCTGCTGTGGCGACGCCGGTTCGCTGCCGCGCTGCATTGGCTGGCGGCATTGGCATTCGGATTCGTGTTCACCGCCTTCCTCGGCGTGGCGGTGGACATGCCGCGCCCGCCGACTGCGCTCAGTGGCTTCGGTTTCCCGTCGATTCCGGTGACGATGCTGACCATCACGTTCGGCTTTTTTGCAGTGCTGATTGCCCGCGAACTGCCCGGCCGTCAGCGCGTATGGCCGTATCTGCTGGCGGGCGCGATGGTGGCGTTGCTGGGCTTCGCCCGACTCTATTTCGGCGCGCATTGGCTCAGCGACATCGTCGGCGTCGCGCTGTTCGGCATTCTGTGGCTGCTGGTGCTGGGGATCGCCTACCGTCGCCACATCGGGCGCTCCTTCTGGATGCGGCCATTGGCCACGATTTTCTATGTGAGCTTCGCGCTGGCCGCGCTGTGGCATGCGCCGCGCGCGATTGACGGCGTACTCGCGCAGTTCGCACCACCGCCGCCCGATCGCCAACTCGCGCTCGAAGACTGGTGGCAAGGCGACTGGCGCACCTTGCCGGTGCG
>JBGSKT010000459.1:0-2286 GCA_041741075.1 Lysobacterales bacterium | reverse complement strand
GTTCCGAGATCACGCCGTGCGCCTCGGCGAACTTGTGGATCGTCGTGAAGATGACGCCGCCCGCCGCACGGTCCAGCAGCGACTTGAGTTGCTCACGACTCGTGGCCTGAACCGGGTCTTGTCGAAGCAGCGCGCGCCCGGCGGCGAAGGTGTCGAACAACTGATCGTCCAGATCGTTGCGGTCGGTAATCATCACGATGGTCGGATTCGCCATGCGCGGCTCGCGGATCAGCGCGCCGGCCAGCATCAGCATGGTCAGCGACTTGCCCGAACCCTGCGTGTGCCAGATCACGCCCCCTTTGCCATCACGGAGCCCGTCGCCGCCTTTCGCCCCCTCTCCCGCTTGCGCAGCTTCTGCCCCCTCTCCCGTCTGCGGGAGAGGGCTGGGGTGAGGGCTGCCCTTGAGCGCCTTGAGCACGCTGGCGCGCGCCCGGCGCACCGCACGAAACTGGTGATAACCGGCAATCTTCTTGGCGATCTCGCCGCGCTCGTCCTCCTCGAAGGTGACGCAGGTGCGCAGGTAATCGACCAGCGCCCGCGGCTCGAACAACCCGCTGATCAGCGCCTCCAGGGTCGGCGCGCCGCCGCCGTCATCGTTCAACGGCCGCCAGGGCATGAAGCGGCCGCGACTGCTGGTGATCGAGCCGACGCGGGTCAGCAGGCCGTCCGAAACCACCTGCACCAGGTTCGGCACGAACAGGTCGGGCATGGTCTGCATGTAGCGATCGAGCTGGTCGATGGCGACGCCGAGGTCGGCCTGGGTGTCGGTCGGGTCCTTCAACTCGATGACCGCGACCGGCAGCCCGTTGAGGAATACGGTCAAGTCCGGACGGATGATCTTGCCCGACGGCCCGGCGACGCTGAGCTGCCGCACCACCAGCAACTCGTTTGCTACCGCATTGTCGAAGTCGACCAGACGGGCGCGGCCGCCGCGCGTCTCGCCGCTCTTTGCGTCACGGTACTCGACCTCGACGCCATCGGTGAGCTGCGCATGGAACCAGCGGTTGTTCTGGATCAGCGTCGGATGCGGTGGCCGCGAGAGGATACGCACGGCTTCTTCAATGCTGTCATGCGGCAGACTGGGATTGAGGCGATGCAGTGCGGCGCCGAGGCGGCCTTTCAACATGACCTGCGCCGCATCGCCACGCTCGCCCGCGTCGTCGATCTCTACGCCTCGCTTGGTATCGGCGCCGATCACACCGAAGTAGACCGCGGCGACATCCTCGACGAGTTGCTCGGTTGGATTCGAAGGGCTCATGAGTGCAACCACTCCGCAACCGGACGGGACAGGAAGGTTTCCAACGCGATGCCGTCGCCGCCTACCAGCAGTGTGCGATCGGGCTGGAATGCGTCCACAAACGCGGCCATTCCGGGCAAGTCGTCGCGGCGACGGCCGCTCTTGACCTCGATCGCCAGCAGGCGCTTGCCGTCGCGAACCACGAAATCCACTTCGCGGTTCTTCTCGCGCCAATAGAACAGCTCGCAGTCGCCGCGCTGCGCAGCGTTGGCCAGGTGCGCGCCGACCGCGGATTCCACGAGCCGCCCATAGAAGGACCGATCCGCTCGGGCCGCCTCGGGCGACAAACCTTCAACTGCGGTCACCAGCGCCGTGTTCAACACTTGCAGCTTGGGGCTGGAGGCGCGCTGCCGCACCGCTTGGCCGGCGAACTTCTGCAGCCCGGTCAGCATCCCCGCTGCTGCCAGCAGATCGAGATAGTGGGCCAGGGTGGTGGTATTGCCGGCGTCCTGCAGCTGGCCCAGCATCTTGGTGTAGGACAGCACCTGACCGGAGTAGCGGCAGCCCAGCTCGAACAGACGACGCAGCAGTGCTGGCTTGTCCACGCGAGTCAGCAGCAACACGTCACGCGCGATGCTGGTCTCGACCAGCGAGTCCAGCACGTAACGCCGCCAGCGGACCGGCTCGGCGGCCAGCGCCGCCGCGCCGGGGTAACCGCCAAAATACAGATAATCCTCGAGCGAGAAATCAAAGGCCGCACGCATTTCGTCCAGCGACCAGTGCGTCAAGTGCAGGGTTTCGAAGCGTCCGGCCAGGCTCTCGGTTAGCCCGCGCTCGATCAGCAGCGGCGCCGAGCCCAGCAGCACGACCTGCACCGAGCGACCGAGACGCGTGTCCTCGTCCCACAAGTGCTTCACGGTTTCCGACCACTGCGCGACCTTCTGCACCTCGTCCACCACCAGCAAGCCGCCTTCGGCACCGGCCTCCAGCCGCGCGGCCTCCCACTGCTGCCGCAGCCACGCGCCATCGCGCAGCGTCGGCTCGTCGGC
>JBGSKT010000458.1:0-1517 GCA_041741075.1 Lysobacterales bacterium | reverse complement strand
GACCGTGCTCGGTTCGATCCTGTTCGGCTTCGCCACGCCGACCGAGGCGGCCGCGGTCGGCGCCGTGGGCGCCTTGCTGTTTGCCCGCGCCAGCGGCGAATTGTCGCTGGCCCGGCTCAGCGAGATCATGCAGAGCACCGTGCGGGTGACCAGCATGGTGTTCGCGATCCTGCTCGGTGCCGCGGTGTTTTCCCTGGTATTCCGCGGCTTCGGTGGCGACGACGCGGTCCACGAGTTGCTGACTGGCCTGCCCGGCGGCAAGTGGGGCGCGCTGATCGCGGTGAATCTGATGCTGTTCGCGCTCGGCTTCGTGATCGACTTCATCGAGATCATCTTCGTGGTGGTGCCGATCACCGCCCCGGCCCTGCTCGCCATGGGTATCGATCCGGTCTGGCTCGGGGTGCTGTTCGCGGTCAATTTGCAGACCAGCTTTCTGACCCCGCCGTTTGGCTTCGCCCTGTTCTATTTGCGCGGGGTGGCCCCGCCGGCGGTGCGCACCGCGCACATCTACCGCGGCGTGGTGCCGTTTATCGTCCTGCAATTGGGGGTGTTGGTGCTACTCGCCCTGTGGCCGGGGCTGGCGACGTGGCTGCCGGGCCAGTGATTGGAGTCGGGGTTCCACCGCGCTCGGGTAACATGGAGCACATGCCAAGCCACTGCAACATCGCCGCCCACATCGACGAGATGGCCGCGCGCCAGCCGGAACGCGCGGCGATCCATTGTCCGCGCCGCTTTGGCGGCAAGGCGCCGCCCGACTACCGCAGCATGAGTTTTTCCGAGCTCGCGCGCGAAACCGATCTGATCGCCGCCGGTCTGGTCGCGGTCGGGATCGGCCGTGGCGTGCGCGCCGCGCTGATGGTGCGGCCCTCGATCGAACTATTCGTGCTGATGTTCGCCCTGTTCAAGGCCGGCGCGGTGCCGGTGCTGATCGATCCAGGTATCAGCCGGCGCGCGCTCAAGCAGTGCCTGCGCGAAGCCGCACCCGAGGCGTTGATCGGCATACCGCTGGCGCAGGCGGCAAGCCTGGTGCTGGGTTGGGCCCGTGGCAGCCTCAAAAAGCGCGTGACCGTCAACGGCCGGCGTTGGTTCTGGGGCGGTCCGAGTTATGCGGACCTGCGTGCCCTGGGCGCGGCGGCGGGCAAGTTCCACATCGCCGATACCGGTGCCGATGAACTGGCCGCGATCCTGTTCACCAGCGGTGCTACCGGTGTGCCCAAGGGTGTCGAATACAGCCACGGCCAGTTTACCGCCCAGGTCGACATGATCCGCAGCACCTTTGGCATCTGGCCGGGCGAAGTCGATCTGCCGACCTTTCCGCCGTTCGCCCTGTTCGATGCCGCGCTCGGCATGACCAGCGTGATTCCGGACATGGACCCGACCCGGCCGGCCAGCGCCGACCCGGCCCGGTTGGTCGCCGCGATCAACCAGTTTCAGGTGACCACGTTGTTTGGTTCGCCGGCCCTGATCGATGTGCTCGGCTGCTACGGCGAGCGCGAGGGCATCCGCCTGAGCAGCCT
>JBGSKT010000457.1:0-2607 GCA_041741075.1 Lysobacterales bacterium | reverse complement strand
GACTCGCTACGCGCTGTCTCCGATCCAATTGCTCGCGTGGGCATTGCTGGTGATCACCTCGGCCCAGCCGCGTTCCAGCATCTGGCGGGCGCGCTGCTGCGAATACGGTCCCGAACGCCCGGCCAGTGCCGCCGCGCCGACTTCGAACAGCGCACCGGCGGCAAACACTGGCGCCAGCACTTCGATGTCGTGCAGCACTTCGCGGTTGCGTTCCGGCGCGGTGATCAGTGGCCGCACCTTGTGCGCCAGCATCCACTGGGTCGCACTCACCAGGTTGGTCGGCACCCGCGCCTCGGGCAGGCTCATCATGACCACGCGCTTGCCGTCGAGGCTACCGACATAGGGCACCTCGTTCTTCACGATCGCCTGCATCAGCGGTTGGCCGAACCGACACTCGGCGGCCAGCACGATCTGCACCAGGGCGCCACGGTCGGTGAGCATCGCCTCAAGCGTGGTCAATTGCCCCCGCGCCTGGAGGCTCTGGGCGCGATAGCTGGTATCGCCATAACGCGGGGTCGCGGCCATGCACACCACACCCGCGGTCGCGGCCTTGACCACCCGCTGCACCGCCGCCTCGAAATCGACCGGCCCGCCAGCGAATGCCGGCAGCAGATGGCAATGCAGATCGACCAGGGGGAGGGGGGTCATGGGAGCGGGCGGGATGGGTTTTCGGTATTCGGTTTTCGGTATTCGGTTTTCGGTATTCGGTTTTCGGTATTCGGTATTCGGTTTTCGGTATTCGGTTTTCGGTTTTCGGTTTTCGGTGGTGCGTGGCGCGTTGTCGGTGGTCGATGCGTTCTGAACACTGAAAACCGAACACCGAACACCGCTCTAACTACCCTTGCGCTTGGCGTAGCCATAGTCGGCGTAATAGCCATCGCCGTGGTAATAATATTTGCCGTAACCGGCGCCGCTCTTGCGGGGCAGCACCTGGTTGACCACAGCACCGATCAGCGGTGCGCTGATGCGGGCCAGTCGCTTCAAGCCATTCTGCGCCACCTGCCACTGGGTGGCGTCGCTTCGAATCACGTAGATCACCCCGTGTACCAGCTTGGACAGCACCAGCGCATCGCTGACTGCGCAGGCCGGGGCGCAGTCGATGATGACGTGATCGAAGGTGTTGCCGAGCGAATCCAGCACTTCGGAAAATTTGCGTGAACTGAGTATCTCCAGCGGATTGGGTGGCGACAGGCCCGAGGGCATCACGTACACATTGGCGCCTTCGATCTTGCGCAGGCAGTCGGAGATCTTCGCCTCGCCGGTGACGTACTCGCTCAAACCCGGCGACTGGTTCTGCCCGGGCAGGCCCTTGTGCAGGGCCGGGCGGCGCATGTCGGCGTCGATCAGCAGCACCTTCTTCATCTGCCCAAGCGAAAACGCCAGATTCATCGACAGCGTGGTCTTGCCCTCGCCCGGCACCGACGAGGTGACCAGCAAGCGCTTGTGCGCCTGATCGACCGAAGACAGCAGCACTGCGGTGCGGATGGTGCGCACCGATTCGGCGAATGAGGAATGCGGGTGCGCACCAAAATAGCCGATCGGGGCATCGGCGGCGACTTCGCTGGACGGCAGCCGCGGCACCAGGCCGAGCACCGGCACGCCCAGCCGCTGCTCGACGTCGTCGGCACCTTTCAGGGTATTGTCCATGTGATCGAGCACCAGCGCCAGCGCAATGCCGAGCGCGAGGCCCAGCAGCAGCCCGATCATCAGCGCGCGCTGCTGGTTCGGATAGACCGGCGCCGGATTCGGCAGCGCGGCTTCGACCAATCGTGCGTTCGCGGTCTGCACGCCGCTCGCCGCCGCGGTCTCCTTGAAGCGGGCCTGGAACAGATCATAGAGCTGACGGTTGGCATCGACATCGCGTTGCAGCGCGCCGAGTTCGTACTGCTTGCGGTTGATATCGCGCACCTCGCCCTTGGCCTGGCCCAGCTCGGCGGCGACTTCGGATTCGCGCAAGCGCACGGCCTGATAGTCGCGCTCGACCGCCGCCGCCGCGATCTGCAACTGCTGATCGAGCGCACTGCGTGCGGTGGCGAGCGCGGCATCGGCTTCCATCCGTTTCGGGTGCTTGGGGCCATAGCGACTGGCGAATTCCCGGGCCGTTCGTTCGGCCTCGACCAGGCCCTGTTTGAGCTGGCTGACCATGGGATCGGCGAGCAGGTCGGGCAACGTGGCCAGGGCGCCGGCCGCGCGGGCGCGTTCGACTTCGCGATAGCGGGCTTCTTTGGCGGCGCGCTCGCGCCTGACCTCGGACAACTGGCCACTGGCCAGGGTCAGATCGCTCGAGGCCAGACTATCGACGCCCTTCAGGTCGATCAGGCGTTCGCGGTCACGGAATTCCTGCAAGACCTTTTCCGACTGTTCGAGCTTGGCGCGCAGGGCGGTGGTGCGTTCGCCCAGCCAGTTCGACGCGGTCTGCGACATTTCCAGCCGGCCTTCCATCATCGCCTCGATGTAGGCACGGGCGTGGGCATTGGCCAACTGCGCGGCAAACTTCGGGTCGGAGTGTTTCATCTGCAGCCGCACCAACTGGCTGTTGCGCACCGGCACCACGGCCAACCCGCCGAGCACGGTGCCGACCGCGGCATTGCGGCGCTGTTCGTCGCT
>JBGSKT010000456.1:0-1789 GCA_041741075.1 Lysobacterales bacterium | reverse complement strand
CGTGGCCGACGCGCTCGGTCTGCCGATCGGCCCGGCGGTCGATTTCTGGACCGAGGCGGCGCTGTTTTCGCAAGCCGGATTGCCGGCCCTGGTGTTCGGGCCGGGCGATATCGCCCAGGCGCACAGTGCCGACGAATGGGTGGCGCTGGCGCAGTTGGCCGAGGCGGCCGATCACTACCGGAGGATCATCGACCATGGACTCGCCTGACCGGCTGCGCCCCGTCATTCTGCGTTTGCTGGCCAATCTGGGCAGCAGCAAGGAAATCCAGCAGTATCTCAAGCGTTTTTCCGAGCGCGGTGCCGAGCGCTTTGCCGTGGTCAAAGTCGGTGGCGCGATCCTGCGCGACCAGCTCGACGACCTGGCTTCGGCGCTGTCGTTCCTGCAACAGGTCGGGCTGAGCCCGATCGTGGTACACGGCGCCGGCCCGCAGTTGAACGAGGAACTGAACCGCCTGCACATCGACACCCCGATCATCGACGGGCTCCGGGTCACCTCGCCGGCCGCGCTGGCGGTGGTGCGCTCGGTGTTCCAGAGCGAAAACCTGAAACTGGTCGAGGCCCTGCACGCGGTCGGCGCACGCGCCAGTTCCATCCTTGGTGGCGTGTTCGAAACCGATTATCTGAATCGGCGCAAGTTCGGACTGGTCGGCAAGGTCCAGGCGGTGCATCTGGCCGCGATCAGCGCCAGCCTCAAGGCCGGCTCGATCCCGGTGATCGCGAGCCTCGGCGAAACTGCCGGCGGTCAGATCTTGAACATCAATGCCGATGTCGCTGCCAACGAACTGATCGCCCTGCTCAAGCCCTACAAGATCGTGTTCCTGACCGGCACCGGCGGCCTGCTCGATGGCGACGGCCAACTGATCACTTCGATCAACCTGAGTTCTGATCTGGCCGCGCTGCGCAAAGCAGACTGGCTGCACTCGGGCATGCGCCTGAAGATCGAACAGATCGCCGACCTGCTCGACCGGCTGCCGCTGTCTTCGTCGGTCTCGATCACCCAGCCGGCCGAACTCGCCAAGGAACTGTTCACCCACAAGGGTTCCGGCACCCTGATCCGCCGCGGCGAGGCGATCCGCGTTTACCGGCGCTTCCAGCAGATCGACCTGGCCCGGCTCGGCGCCCTGATCGAATCCGGCTTCCGGCGCAAGTTGAGCGCCGACTATTTCCAGACCACCCGGCTGGCGCGCGCCTACATCAGCTCGCATTACCGCGCCGCATTGTTGATTACCGAAGAGGAGGGTATGGCGCATCTGGACAAGTTCGCGGTCGCCGATGATGCCCAGGGCGAAGGCCTCGGCCGTGCCGCCTGGCTGCGCATGCGTGCCGATCATTCGCAGTTGTTCTGGCGCTCGCGCCCGGACAACCCGGTCAACGCCTTCTATGCCGAACAGTGCGACGGCTGCATCAAGGGCGAGCGCTGGTGGGTGTTCTGGTACGGCCTCGATTCCTTCGAGCAGATCGAGGCGGCCGTCGCACACTGCCACGCCCGGCCGGTGACCCTGAAACCGTAGGGGCGACCCGCTGGGTCGCCCGCGGCGGGGAGATTGTGGTGTCGCCCGTGGCGGGGAGATTGCGGTGTCGCCCGGGCACGGGCAGGCCGACAGCCTGCCCCTACGATCCGTCCTCCGTCGTCTGTCCTCCGTCTTCTGAAACCCACACCGGGGTGCCATTCAGCACCGCGTTGCCGGAGGCTTGATCGAGCGCCGCCGGGTCGGTCAGGTCATTGATGCTGGCGCCGGGCAGGGCCGCGGCCAGCGTCAGCAGCACGCCCGGTTGGTCGTGGCCAAAG
>JBGSKT010000455.1:0-5100 GCA_041741075.1 Lysobacterales bacterium | reverse complement strand
GCGGCAGATTGCGCGACCAGCGCATCAGCATGGTCAGATAGAAATCGGCGGCCGACACCGAGGCGCCGAGCAGATACGGCCCGTGCGCGGCCAGGTGCTGGTCGATGCGCTGCCAGCCCGCCTCGATGCGGCCGCGGGCGTGCTCCTTGGCGGCTTCCGCGTGCTCGGCACCGGCGGCTTCGACCGCAAAGAACCAATGCCTGAAGGCCGGTTGCACGACATTGGCCAGGTGCAATACCCATTGGTACATTCGCGCCCGCGCCAGTGTGCCCGCGGCCGGGGCCAAGCCCAGCGTCGGGTGGGCATCGGCCAGGTGCAGGACCAGGGCCGCCGCCTCGAACACCGGCTCGCCATCGATCAACAAGGTCGGAACCACCCCGGCCGGATTGAGCTTGCGATAGGCCGCACTGCGTTGCTCGCCGGCGGCGAGATCGACCTTCTCCAGCCGATATTCGACACCGGCTTCGAGCAACAACCAATGCACCACCAGGCTGGCGGCACCGGGGGCGTAATAGAGCGTGTACATGGCATCTCCCTTTGCAGGTCGGAAAGCCGTTAGCGTAGCAGCGCGGCTGCCCGGGAGCGCCGAGCCTGGGAGCGCCGAGCACCAGCTCGGCAGGCTTTGGCGGTTCGCCTCTTTACACCGCCGGCCGCCATGCCGCGATTCGATTCAGCGCTGCGGCATTCTGGAGGGGTTGCCGAGCTGGTGCTCGGCGCGCCCAGGTCGGGTGCCTTCGGCGCTGATTCCCGGATACAGTACGGCGACGCGGCGGATTGGTTGGTCTCGCGGTAGCAAGGAGTGTGCGCCATGACGATTTCCTTGATCCGCTTGCACCAGGCCCTGGCCGGGTTTTCCATCGGGCGGCTGCGCGGGCTCGCTCTGCTTGGCGTGCTGGGCATGGGCTTGCTCGACATTGGCAGCGGATACGAGGTCTCGGTCGGTCTGTTCTACCTCGGCCCGGTCGCGCTGGCGGCCTGGTTCGGCGATCGCCGTTCGGGAATTGCCATCGCCCTGCTCAGCTGCCTGGTCTGGTATCTCGCCGATTCTGGCAATGCCTATTCGCATCCGGCGATCCCGGTCTGGAATGCGCTGATCCGGCTCGGCTTCTTCCTGACCGGCGGCCTGCTGGTGTCGGCCCTGCGCGACAGTCTGGGCGCCGCCCAGCGGCTCGCCCGCCGCGACGAGCTGACCGGTCTGTTCACTCGTCGCGCCTTCGCCGAGCGGCTGGAGCACGACCTGGCCATGGCCGGGCGCCACCAGATGCCGCTGACCGTGGCCTACCTGGACATCGACGATTTCAAGGCGGTGAATGACCAAACCGGCCACGCCAGCGGGGACCAACTGCTGCGCACCGTGGCCACGGCATTGCGTCAGTCGACGCGCCAGGTCGATACGGTGGCCCGGCTGGGCGGCGACGAATTTGCCCTGGTCCTGCCCGAGACCGACGCGGCCGGCGCGTGCCGGGCCATCGCCAAGTTGCAAAGCGGCCTGGTCGTCGCCTGCCGCGACGCCGGATTTGGGGTCAGCGTCAGTATCGGTGCCCTGACCCTGGTCGCCCCGGCGCTTTCGGTGGACGAAGCAATCGCCGCCGCCGATGCCCTGATGTACGAAGCCAAACGCCAGGGCAAGGCCGCGGTCGCTTACCGCGTGATCGATCACAGCTGAGCGGCACCGCCGAGCACTTTGGGACGGCGCTCAGTCCGCGCGCAGCCAGCGGGCCGCGTCCAGCGCATAGTAGGTCAGCACGCCGTCGGCGCCGGCGCGTTTGCAGCCGGTCAGGGCCTCCAGCACGCAGCCGCGTTCATCCAGCCAGCCGTTGCCGGCCGCGGCCTTCAGCATCGCGTATTCGCCGCTAACCTGATAGACGAAGGTCGGCACGCCGAAACGGTCCTTGACCCGGCGCACGATGTCCAGATAGGGCATGCCCGGCTTGATCATCACCATGTCGGCGCCTTCGTCCAGATCCAGCGCGATCTCGCGCAGGGCTTCATCCGAATTGGCCGGGTCCATCTGGTAGCTGTACTTGTTGCCGTGGCCGAGATTGCCGGCAGAGCCGACCGCATCCCGAAACGGCCCGTAGAAGCTCGACGCGTATTTGGCCGAATAGGCCAGAATCCGGGTGTGGATGTGCCCGGCCTGTTCCAGCGCCTGGCGGATCGCTTGGATGCGGCCGTCCATCATGTCGCTCGGTGCGACCACATCGGCGCCGGCTTCGGCGTGCGACAGCGCCTGCCGGGTCAGGGCGGTCACGGTGGCATCGTTGAGCACATAGCCGGTGGCGTCGACCAGGCCATCCTGGCCATGGCTGGTGAACGGGTCCAGGGCCACGTCGGTGATGACGCCGAGTTCGGGAAATCGCGCCTTGAGTGCACGCACTGCCCGCTGGGCCAGGCCTTCGGGGTTCCAGGCTTCGGCGCCATCGAGGGTCTTGGCTTCCGGGTCGGTGACCGGAAACAGCGCCAGAGCCGGTATGCCGAGCTTTGCCGCCTGTTCCGCCAGGCCCAGCAGGGCGTCGATCGAGACCCGCTCGACCCCGGGCATCGAGGCTACCGGCTCGCGCACGCCACGGCCTTCGCGGACGAACACCGGATAGATCAGATCATTGGCGGAAAGCTGGTGTTCGCGCATCAGGCGCCGCGAAAAATCGTCGCGGCGCATCCGTCGCATGCGGGTCGCAGGAAAGCTCATGGTCGCGGTTTCCGATCGGTGGGTCGGCCCATTGTAGGGCATCGGCTGAGCGACCCCGGCCCACACACTTTTGATCGCACGCCGCTGCCGTTGTAGATTCGGCTGACCACAGGAGGGCATGAGCATGCGCACGATACTGGTGGCGAGTTCCAAGGGCGGCTGCGGCAAGACCACGATCGCCAGCAATCTGGCCGCGTTCTACGCCACCGCCGGCAAGCCGATGGTGTTGATCGACTGCGACCGGCAGGGTTCGTCGCTGCACTGGGCGGAAAAACGCGCCCCGCTCAGTGACCCGGTGCTGGGCCTGCCCGGCCGGGTCGGCGGCAAGCTCAAGACGCGCCTGCCGGCGGACTGCGCCCGTGCCATCGTCGACAGCCCGGCCGGCATTCGTCCGGGCGAAGTCGCCGACCTGTGTGGTGAATGCGATGCCCTGGTGATCCCGGTACTGGCGTCGGTGATCGACCTGGAGGCGACCGAAACCTTCATCGCCGAACTGGCCACGCTGGCGCCGTTCAAGCGCGGCAAGTTTCCGGTCGCGATCGTGGCCAACCGGCTCAAACCGTGGACGATTGCCAGCCAGAACGCGCTGGAACGCATGCGCGAGTGGCCGCTGCCGGTGGTCGCGGAACTGCGCGATTCGCAGGGCTATGTGTTGCTGGCCGGGCTCGGCCGCAGCATCTTCGACTACCACTCGGTCCAGGTGCAGAGCCACCAGGACGACTGGACGCCGCTGCTCAAGTGGCTGAAAAAACTCTGAGGCGCGGGGCTAGGAGCTAGGAGCGGTTGTGGGAGCGACGGCACGTCGCGACTTGGGCTTAGCGGCAGAAGTCGCGACGTGCCGTCGCTCCCACAGGGAACGGCGTCACCGACACTGGGGCTTCGATCTGAGCCCCCTTGAGTCAAGGGGGCGACGACTGCGCCCCGCGCA
Source organism: Lysobacterales bacterium (assembly GCA_041741075.1). Lineage (GTDB taxonomy): Bacteria > Pseudomonadota > Gammaproteobacteria > Xanthomonadales > Ahniellaceae > 0-14-3-00-62-12. Next base: position 1,483 of record JBGSKT010000455.1, on the reverse strand, counting down.
GTCGTGGGGGATTTGGCCGACCGGCTTTTGCTCCGCCGCCCGCATCGGAGGCCGTAGGCAGCGGGTGGCGCCGGTCTCGAACGGCAACCGGACACCTAACGTGACGAAAAGGCGGAGCCGGCCGATAAGCCGGGTTCTGTTCCGGTCCGAAGACCGGCGGCGATCATTCCTCTGGACCTTGCGTCGCCGCAGGCCTCAAGCGATCTACCCGGAAACACGGCGGGCCGCCGTATCGTTTCCCTATTTGATCTTGCTCCGAGTGGGGTTTACCGTGCCGTGCGGCGTTAGCCCCGCACGCGGTGCGCTCTTACCGCACCGTTTCACCCTTACCACGCACACCCGAAGGTGCCGTTCGGCGGTCTGCTCTCTGTTGCACTGGCCGTCGGCTCGCGCCGCCCAGACGTTATCTGGCACTCTGCCCTGTGGAGCCCGGACTTTCCTCGTGGCGCTTGCACGCCACGCGATCGCCTGGCCGACTCCGCCCCGGCATGGTAGCGGGATAAGGCGCGTTGCGCCGGTCCGCTCAGGCCGAGGCCACAGTTGACCACCGCAATCATCGCCAGGGCAAGCAAATCCCGGTGCTGAACGAACGCCTTTGCTGCCTCCCCGATGTTCGGGGAGGGAGGGGGCTAGGAGATACGGTTTATCGTCTGACTGGTTTGGCGTGCGCGCTGGTTGCACAGTTCAAGGTTGCTCGGCGCCAAGCCGGTCAGAGCCGGAACAGCCCGACCAGACGCAACAGGATGGCGCGCACCCGGCGTGGCGTCGATTCCGCCGGCAGTTCCCGACCATTGATGGTGATATTGCCAGACAGGCTCGCCCCGTCTCCGTCGCGGTGCACGACCAGGTCGTTGAACACCAGGGTCAGCGTGGCCGCCGGTCCGCTGCTGGCATCGCCGATCAGCACCAGATTGCCGTCGTAGCTGACATCGCGCAGCTCGCCATCGCGCACCGCCTCACGGTCGAGTGTGCCATCGATGGTGGCGGTGCTTTCGGCGCGCGGGTGAAAGTGGGTGAAGGTACCGTTGCTGACATTGGTGCCACTGTCGGCGGCGACATCGCCGCTGCTGTGGCTCTGGAATTGGCCACCCTGGTCGTCGTTGATGCTGAGGGTTTTGTCGAAATTGAAGCCGGCCTGGGATACCGAGGCGATCGCGAACAGGCCGAGGCCGAGCAGAAGTCTTGACAACATGGTGCATTCTCCAGTGATGGGCGGGAAAGAAGCGGCGCAGGCAGCACCGGCCTCGGTTCGGTACAACGCGGCCGACCCGGATCGGTTGACCGCCAGGGCGACCGGAGCGTTTGGCTGCGCCGCAAACCCCGGATTTGGCCAAGCTCCGGTAGTCCTTTCCAATTCAGGTATGAGCCTGGACGAAGCCGGTGAGGGCGGGGTGCGGTGGGTCGATCGGTGGTTGGGGGAGTGAGTGTATTGCGGCTTTGGCTTTTGGGATATTTATATCCAATGATTGAGGGCTGTGGGTAT
>JBGSKT010000454.1:0-2280 GCA_041741075.1 Lysobacterales bacterium | reverse complement strand
CAGCGCATAGCCGGCCGCCAGCGGCAGGCGCCAGTCGGGCCCGATCCAGCCGCCCACATTGGCGATCAACAGGGCCGGAATGACCACGACCAGCAAACCGGTGGTGACCGCGATGCCATGGCCGAAATCGGCTTCTTCCGGCTCGCCGGAGTATTGCCAGGCGCGTTCGAAGCGGTGCCGCCAGGCGCGCACCGACCACCAGCTGCGGTCGCCTTCGGCCTGCGCCGCATCGGTCAGCATCACCAACCCGAACAGCGGCCACAGCCGCAGCGCGGCCAGCAATGCGAGCAAGAATCCGCCGGACAACAACAGGGCATGGACCGGGCTGTCATCGGCGCGCAGCCATTGCGCCGGGGTGCCGATCACCAGCACTACCCAGGCCGCATACAGACCGAGCGCCAGCAGCAAGATCAGCGCGCGCGCGCAACGCTCGGCGGCGGCCGGTGCCGGCGCGGGATCGAAGCCGGGGCTGATCGCCAGGGCGTACAGGCCCTGTCCCAGCCACAGCAACAGCAATGCCGGCCAGGGTCCGGGCAGGGCCGCAGCCACCACCAGCGCAGCTGCTGGTAGCAGCAGCCACAGTGGTCGCCATCCGGCTGCTGATCGTGAGGGAGTATCCTGCATGGGCGAAGTATACGGAGCTTGCCGACCCCAGGACCGTATCCATTGCCGGGCACCGGCATGGTCCGCGGGTTTTGTTGCCGAGCGTACCGATCGCCACCCGGCCGCCGCCTATGCTGCCGATCCGCACCCACTGTGGAGTCAACGCCATGCCCTCCCCGCACGATTGCTGCCAGCACGACAAAACCACGCCCGCCGTCGCCAAGTCCAGCAGCGAGGGCAAGTGCGGTGAAGGCAAGTGCGGTGAAGGCAAGTGCGGTGAAGGCAAGTGTGGCCACGCGCACCCGGCGCTGGCGGTGGCGCATCCGCCGCTGGGCGGTGGCAGCGGGCAATGGACCTGTCCGATGCACCCCCAGATCGTGCGCGATGCACCCGGCGACTGCCCGATTTGCGGCATGGCGCTGGAGCCGATGGGGGTCAGTGCCGGGGAAGAGGAAATTCCCGAACTGAAAGACTTCAGCCGACGTTTCTGGTGGACCCTGCCGTTATCGCTGACCGTGCTGGTGCTGGCCATGTTTGGGCAACATCTGCCCTGGCTCGCCCCCGGCCTGCGCACCTGGATCGAACTGCTGCTGGCGACGCCGGTGGTGCTATGGGCGGCGCAGCCGTTCTTCATTCGCTGTCTGCGCTCGCTCGCCAGCGGCCGACTGAATATGTGGACCCTGATCGGTATCGGCGTCGGCGCCGCCTATGTCTACAGTCTGGTCGCGGCACTTGCGCCGGGGCTGTTTCCGACCTCGTTCCACGAGCACGGGCGGGTCGGCGTCTATTTCGAGGCGGCCGCGGTGATCGTCTCGCTGACCCTGCTCGGACAAATGCTGGAATTGCGCGCACGCTCGAAGACATCCGCCGCGATCCGCACCCTGCTCGGACTGGCGCCGAAGACCGCGCGCCGCCTGGGCGAGGATGGCAGCGAGGCGGACGTGGCACTCGATCAGGTGCAGGTCGGCGATCGCCTGCGCGTGCGCCCGGGCGAGAAGGTGCCGGTCGATGGCCAGGTACTGGAAGGCGAGTCGAGCGTGGACGAGTCGATGCTGACCGGCGAGCCGATGCCGGTGACCAAGAAGTCCGGCGACGAAGTGATCGGCGCCACCCAGAACGGCAGCGGCGCGCTGATCATCCGGGCGCAAAAGGTTGGTGCCGATTCGGTGCTGGCGCAGATCGTGGAGATGGTGGCTGCCGCGCAGCGCAGCCGCGCGCCGATGCAGCGCATGGCCGATGTGGTGTCGTACTGGTTTGTGCTGGCGGTGCTCGGCGTCTCCGTGCTGACCTTCGTGCTGTGGGCCTGGCTCGGTCCCGAACCTTCCCTGCTGTATGCGCTGCTGAATGCGGTCGCGGTGCTGATCATCGCCTGTCCGTGCGCACTCGGCCTGGCCACGCCGATGACGGTGATGGTCGCGACCGGCCGCGCGGCCAGCGCCGGCATTCTGTTCCGCGACGCCGAAGCCATCGAAACCCTGCGCCAGATCGACACCCTGATCGTCGACAAGACCGGCACGCTGACCCTCGGCAAGCCCAGCTTTTCGGCCCTGGCCGTGGTCGAAGGCGGCGAACCGGACGAAGTGCTGCGCCTGGCCGCCAGCCTCGATCAAGGCAGCGAGCACCCGCTCGCCGCCTCGATCGTGGCCGAAGCGCGCCGCCGCGTGCTGTCGCTGTCCA
>JBGSKT010000453.1:0-2744 GCA_041741075.1 Lysobacterales bacterium | reverse complement strand
ATACCCACAGCCCTCAATCATTGGATATAAATATCCCAAAAGCCAAAGCCGCAATACACTCACTCCCCCAACCACCGATCGACCCACCGCACCCCGCCCTCACCGGCTTCGTCCAGGCTCATACCTGAATTGGAAAGGACTTCGGGAGGCCAAAAGCGGCGACCGACAGCAGTGGTTCCTATGATGCCTAACGTTTAAGGTAAGCCGCCGCCGCGCGGCAACGGTGGGTGGATGCGCGACCCTTCCACGGCGGTCGGCTTGAGCGCGTTATTTCTCCATCTTCTTGCGAGCACTGCCCTTACCGCCTACGTTGTAGAATCAGACCACCTCGTTCTGAAGAACGTCGTAACCCAAAAGTTTGTCGATCTCGCACTTGATGTAGTGCGATGCATGCCAGTCGCAGTGTACGTAAATGGAGCCGGTGGGCTTAAGCACGCGCTTCATCTCCCACAGCCGTGCGTTGAGCCATGCGGGACAGATGGACCTGGACACCCACCGATAGCCCCGCACACCCACCATTCACGACCGACCGGAAGCCGGACCCGATGCGGTCGCGGTTGGCAATACTGGCCGAGCTGGTGCTCGGCGCGCCCAGCACCTCACAGCTCAGCGCAAACCGCACTCGCAATGCGCCTGGAGGTTGACCGGCAGTCCGTGCTGGCGCGATTGCAGCAGGCCCTGCAAACGCAGCAGGTCCTGGGCGGTGGGTTTGGGCAGCCAGGCGAGCGGTGCGGTCCAGCCGTATTCCCGCAGCAGGGCGCTGAGTCGCGATTGCGCGAAGCTGCCCATGAAGCGTTCGAAGGCGGTGCTCGGGCGTTCGACATAATGCACGTCCGGTTTGGACAGATCGGCGCGCTTGGCGGCGGCGTCGATGGCGTCCTGCAATGAACCCAGACGGTCGACCAGGCCACGTTCCCGGGCCTGGGCACCGGTCCACACCCGGCCGCGGGCGATGCCGTCGATGGCCGCCACGTCCTGCTTGCGCGCGTCGGCCACCTTGCCGATGAAGTCGGCGTAGCCCTTGTTCAATACCTGCTGGATCATTTCACCGACCCGCGGGTCTAGCGGCCGGGTCGGATCTAAGGCACCAGCCAGCCAGGTGGTACCGGTGCCATCGGTGTGCAGGCCGATCTTGGCCATCGCTTCGGGCACATTGAAGAACAGGCCATAGATGCCGATCGATCCGGTGATCGTGCTCGGGTCGGCGATGATCTCGTCGGCGTTCATGCTGATCCAGTAGCCGCCGGAGGCGGCCAGATCGCCCATCGACACCACCACCGGCTTGCCGCTGGCACGGATCAGTTCGACTTCGCGTCGGATCAGTTCGGCAGGAAATACGCTGCCGCCTGGCGAATCCACCCGCAGCACTACCGCCTTGACCGTGTCGTCCTCGCGCACCTGGCGCAGCAACGCGCTGGTGCTGTCGCCGCCGATGGTGCCGGGCATCTGTTTGCCGTCGATCATCTCTCCCTCGGCGACCACGATCGCGACCTGGTGCTTGCCCGGAAACTGCGGCCGGGCATTGAGCCGGGCCAGATAGTCATGGAAACCGACCTGGCGGAAGCCGGTCTCGGCCTCGTCCGGGATGCCGGCATCGAGCATGCGCTGGCGCAATTGCGCGCGGGTCAGCAGCGCGTCGACCAGTTTCTGATCGACTGCCAATCGCGACAGATCGCCGGCCACTGCCGTGACCGAAGGCGCGTAGCCATCGATCATCGCGGCCAATTGTCCGGCAGAGAGTTTGCGCGCGCTGGCGATGTCGGCCAGGTGCCGCTGCCAGATATCGCCCATCCAGAAGCGGTCGGCATCGGCTGCTTCCGGCGACTGGTCGGCGCGGATGTAGGGCTCGCCCGCGGACTTGTATTCGCCGACCCGGAACAAATGCGCCTCGATGCCGAGCTTGTCGAACAGGTCCTTGTAATAGGTGCGATAGCGGCCCATGCCTTCGAAAAACACCGCGCCCTGCGGATCCAGGAACACCTGGTCGGCCTGGGCGGCAAGCAGGTAGGTCTTCTGGTCGTAGTAGACGGACGCGATCGCGTCGAGCGGTTTGCCACTCTGTTTGAAGCGCGCCAGCGCGGCGGCGAACTCGCGGGTGGTCGCCGGACCCATGGCGCCGATGCCATCGGTGTCCAGCAGCACGCGGTCGATGTGCGGGTCGGTCGCGGCCGCGTCCAGCACCCGGAACAGATCGCGCAATCGGGTCTCCGCTTCGTGCTGGCCGGTGGCCTCGGCCAGGGCGCGATCGAGCGGGCTCTGCGAGAACTGCTCGACCACCGCGCCCTGCGGATCGAAGACCAGCACGGTGTGCTTATCGAGGCTGGCGGTTCCGCCGGAGAACAGCAGCACCCCGAACAGCACCAGGATCAGCAGGAACAGCAGGTTGAACAATGCCCGCCGGGAAAATTCCAGCGCCTGCCAGATGCCGCTGAGCAGGCGCCAGAGCAGGGTCGGGCGACGCGGTGCGGAGATGCCGTTCGGGGTGCTGTTGGAGTAGGTCATGAGCCTGGCAATGTAGTGGGGCACTATTGCGCCCATGGCGGAGTGGCACCGATCCTCGACCTGGACACCGCGATTCCGAACTCGCGGAGCTGGCAGGAGTCGGCGTGGCCGGTTGTTGATGGTGCGCTAGGTTACCGATTCGCTGCCGGCTTGTCCGCTGCCAGAAGTCCCGACCGGCGCGCGCCATTGGTCTGTGCGGCGCTGTGTCGGGCCAGGGTTGCGCGCAGCCGCAGCAGCAGGAA
>JBGSKT010000452.1:0-2236 GCA_041741075.1 Lysobacterales bacterium | reverse complement strand
GCCCCGGCCCCGGTGGTGGTGGCCGCAGCGGCCGCGCGGGCGTCCGGTTCGGCGATCGACGCGCGCGTGGTTGGCGACCTGATCGAATTGATGGGCAGCGATTTTCAGGACCTGGTACAGGTCTACCTGGAAGACACCCCGAACAATTTGCAACTGCTGGAGCATGCCGCCCGGGCCAATGATATCGATGCCCTGATCGCGCCCTCGCATTCGCTCAAGTCGACCAGCGCTAACCTGGGCGCCTTGCTGCTGTCGGAGATGGCCAAGCGGATCGAACAGGGCGCGCGTTCCGGCGACCTGTCCGACCCGGTGCTTTCGGTATCACAGTTGCAGAACGAATTCCTGCGGGTATCGACCCAGTTCAGGGAGATGCTGCGGGCGAAATGAGATTGACCGGCGCCCGCGTCTGGTCGGACAGGCTACCGAGGAAGGCGCTGATCGCGACGATACTGTCCGCATCCAGGCTGCGACCGAGCTGGTGCTCGCCCATCAGTCTCACCGCTTCGCCCAGTTCGCTGACCTGGCCATCGTGGAAGTACGGCGCGGTCAGCGCGACATTGCGCAACATGGGTGTCTTGAATACGTGGATGTCGGAAGCCAGCCCGGTCAATGCCTGCCGGCCGGGATCGGCCGAGCCGGTGTAGGGCTTGACCAGTCCCAATTTCATGAAGCTGTTGCCGCCCAGGCCGGCGCCGCTGTGGCAGGCGGTGCAGCCGTTATCCATGAACGCCTGCAGCCCGGCGAGTTCGACCGGGCGCAGGGCTTTCTCGTCACCCTGTAGAAACTCGTCGAAGCGATCGTGACTGATCAAGGTGCGTTCGAAAGCCGCGATCGATTCGGCGACCAGCTCGTAGCTGATGGCGGACTCGTCCGGAAAGGCCGTGGCAAACTCGGTCGGATAGCTGGCATCGGCGGTCAGACGCGCGACTACGGCCGCGCCATCGGGCATCGCCATCTCGACCGGATTCAGCAACGGGCCCTTGGCCTGCTCGTGTAGATCGGCGGCCCGACCGTCCCAGAACTGGGCGAGTTGCAGTCCGGCGTTGAGTACGGTCGGTGAGTTGCGCGAACCGTTCTCGCCCTTGACCCCGGGCGAGGTCGGCAGGTTGTCGACGCCGGCGCGACCGCCGTCGAGCCGGTGGCAGGAATTGCACGACTGGCTGTGATCCAGCGACAAGCGGGTGTCGTTGAACAGACGCTGGCCAAGGGCGACCCGTGCCGGCGTGTCCTTGCTGCTGCCGGGCATGCTCGCCGGCAGCGGCTGAAACAGGCTCAAAGCGCGACTGCGTAGTGCGGCCGGATCGATTTCGGTGGCCTGCCCGAAGCCGCCGAACAGTGCGGCAACGAGGACGCCGAGCGTGGTGGCGGACGCAGCACCGAAGCTACGGCGGAAACGGGTGGCAGTGGACATGGTCGGTACCTCGCACAGGGAATGGGCTCGGCCGTGTCGGCCGCTGTGCAGAGATATACCGCGCCGCCCTTAAGCCTGGCTTATGGGTTGGCCCACGATCGGCCTCGGGCGCGAACGCAGCGCTGCTGGCGGAACTAGTCGATACCTGGATCGGATCCGAAAACCGGCCCGACCCGTGCCCGCCACTCAAGCCCGCATCAGGGTGGATTTCCCGAACAGGCTCTCGACCAGATCGACCGCGAGCTGGGCGGTGCGGTTGTGCTCGTCGAAGGCGGGGTTGAGTTCGACGATGTCGAGCGAGCCGAGCCGGCCGCGGTCGGCGATCATCTCCATGACCAGCTGCGCCTCGCGGTAATTGGGGCCGCCGCGCACCGTGGTGCCGACCCCGGGGGCGATCTCCGGGTCGAGAAAATCGATGTCGAAGCTGACGTGCAGGTGGGTGTCGGCATCGACCTCGGCCAGCGCTTCTTCGAGTGCGCGCTTCATGCCGATCTCGTCGATATAGCGCATGTCGTAGATATCGAGTCCGTGCTGGTGCACCAGCCGGCGCTCGCCGTCGTCGACCGAACGGATGCCGATCTGGCGGATCTCGGCGGCGGTGATCGCTGGCGTACGCTCGCCGAGTGCGGTCAGTTGCGCCGGTCCGATACCGCACAGACAGGCGACCGGCATGCCGTGGACGTTGCCGGACGGGGTCAGGGTCGAAGTGTTGAAATCGGCGTGCGCGTCCAGCCACAGCACCAGCAGCTTGCGGCCGGCGTGCCTGCACCAGTCGGCGACCGCGCTGATCGAGCCCACGCCCAGGCAGTGGTCGCCGCCGAGCAG
>JBGSKT010000451.1:0-3674 GCA_041741075.1 Lysobacterales bacterium | reverse complement strand
GGCCGAACCACGCAAGCCGGCCCAGGGCCCGGCGCGGCATGGCGATCGTGGACCGGCCAAGAAGACCGACGCCGACGCCCCGCACCGGCACAAGGGCAATCGCGGCAGCCACATGGCACCGATTTCGACCGTGGTCGATGACGATGCCGGGGCCGCGCATTTCGTCAGCGGACAGTTGCACCTGTCCGGCGATGGTTCTTCGCGGCGCCTGAAGAAGAAGGTCAAGCCGCGCGTCGACGACCGTGCCCGCGGCGGTACCGGTGCGATCGGCAGCTTCTCGCGGCCGACCGCATCGGTGGTGCGCGAGGCGGCGGTCGGCGACAGCATCACCGTCACCGAGCTCGCCAACCGGCTGGCGATCAAGGGTGCGGTGGTGGTCAAGACCCTGTTCAAGATGGGCACCATGGTCACCATCAACGAGGTGATCGACCACGACACCGCGGTGCTGGTCGCCGAGGAACTGGGCCACAAGGTGGTGCGCGCGCAGGAAAACGATGCCGAAGCGGTCATGGTCGCCGCCCACGCCGAAGACCAGGGTGCGCGCACGCCGCGGCCGCCGGTGGTCACCATCATGGGCCACGTTGACCACGGCAAAACCTCGCTGCTCGATTACATCCGCGCCACCAAGGTGGCGGCGGGCGAGGCCGGCGGCATCACCCAGCATATCGGTGCCTACCACGTCACCACCGACAAGGGCGTGATCACTTTTCTGGACACCCCGGGCCACGCTGCCTTCACCCAGATGCGTGCCCGTGGCGCGCGTTTGACCGATATCGTGGTGCTGGTGGTCGCGGCCGACGACGGCGTGATGCCGCAGACGATCGAGGCGATCCAGCATGCCCGCGCCGCCAACGTGCCGCTGATCATCGCGGTCAACAAGATGGACAAGCCCGACGCCGATCCGGATCGGGTAAAACAGGGTCTGATCCAACACGAAGTCGTGCCCGAGGAGTGGGGTGGCGACGTGATTTTCGTGCCGGTGTCGGCGAAAACCGGCATGGGTGTCGATGCCCTGCTCGATGCGGTGCTGGTGCAGTCGGAAATGCTCGAGCTGACCGCGACTCCGGAAGGCCGAGCCACCGGCATCGTGGTCGAATCCAGCCTCGACAAGGGCCGTGGCCCGGTCGCCACGGTGCTGGTCCAGCAAGGTCACCTGCAAAAGGGCGATTTCATGGTCTGTGGCATTGAATATGGGCGCGTGCGTGCCATGTTCGACGAAGCCGGCCAACCGGTGCAGTCGGCCAGCCCGTCGATTCCGGTGGTGGTGCTCGGCCTGTCCGGCGTGCCCAATTCCGGCGACGATTTCGTGGTCGTGGCCGATGAGCGTCTGGCCAAGGACGTGGCCCAGCAGCGCGAGCAGAAGCGTCGCGAGAGCCGTCTGGTCAAACAAGCCTCGACCCGTCTCGATGACATCTGGTCGCAGGTCGGCGACAAGGCCGATCAGCAGCGTGTGCTGAATCTGGTGATCAAGGCCGATGTGCACGGCTCGGCGGATGCGCTGGTTGACTCGCTGACCAGTCTGTCCAACGACCTGATCCGGATCAATGCAGTGGTGAGTGGTGTGGGTGCGATCACCGAGTCGGATGCAACCCTGGCCGCAGCTTCGAAGGCGGTGATCATCGGATTCAATGTGCGTACCGATGCCAGCGCGCGCAAGGTGGTCAACGAAAACAGCCTGGACGTGCGCTACTTCTCGATCATCTATGACGTGATCGACCAGGTGAAGCAGGTCGCGTCCGGCTTGCTCGGCAAGGAAATCCGCGAAGAGATCATCGGCGTCGCCCAGGTGCGCGATGTGTTCCGCTCGTCCAAATTCGGCGCCATCGCCGGCTGCATGGTGATCGAGGGTCAGGTCAAGCGCAACAAGCCGATCCGCGTGCTGCGCGACAATGTGGTGGTGTTCGAAGGCGAACTGGAATCGCTGCGCCGCTTCAAGGAAGCGGTGGAAGAAGTGCGCAACGGCATGGAATGCGGTATTGGCGTCAAGCAATACAACGACGTCAAGCCAGGCGACCAGATCGAGTGCTTCGAGCGCATCGAGATTCAGCGCTCGCTTTGACCGGAGTAGGGACCGGGGATCGGCGCGAAAACCGGGCGCCGAGCACCGGACGCCCACGTCCCGACCCCCGACCGCCACAACGAGACCGCCATGGCCCATTCCAATTTTCAGCGGATCGACCGCATCACTGCCCTGTTCCGCAAAGAGCTGGGGGCACTGGTGCACGAGGCGGTGCGCGGCCGCGAGTTGCCCTCGGTCTCGGTTTCCGATGTCGAGGTCACCCGTGACCTGGCCCACGCCAACGTTTTCGTTACCGCCTACCTGCCGGAACTCGGGCTGGGCGCGGTCAAAACCTTGAACGAGCACGCCTGGGAGTACCGCAAGCAGTTGGCGCGGCGGGTCAACCTGCGTACCGTTCCGGAGCTGCATTTTCGCTATGACGACTCGGTTGATCGTGGCGAGCGCATCGATTCCTTGCTGCGCGAACCCAAGGTGGCGCGCGACATCGAGCCCGGCTCCGCCAGCGACTGAAGTGCAATCCATGCACCGGGTGCTGCTGCTCGACAAGCCCCTCGGGCTCAGTTCCAACGCCGCCCTGCAGCGGGTGCGCTGGCTGCTCGGCAAGCCCCGTGCCGGCCATACCGGCACGCTCGACCCGCTCGCCACCGGCATGCTGCCGATCTGTCTGGGCGAGGCGACCAAATTCGCCGGTTACCTGCTGTCCGAACGCAAATGCTATCGCGCCACGGTGAAGCTCGGCGTGGCCACGGCCAGTGGCGACGCCGATGGCGAAGTCATTGCCGAGCAGGCGATTCCGCCACTGGACCGGGCCAGCATCACCGGGGCCATGGCCGCGTTCCATGGTCGCATCCGACAGCGGCCACCGGTCTATTCCGCGCTCAAACGCGATGGCGTGCCACTGTATCGGCTGGCCCGGGCCGGGGTCGAGGTCGAAGTTCCCGAGCGCGAGGTGTTGATCCATCGCCTGGAACTGCTCGGCTTCGGTATTTCCGCACTGGAGATCGAAGTGGAGTGCGGCTCGGGCACCTATATCCGCAGCCTGGGCCCGGATCTGGCCCTGGCCCTGGGCACGGTCGGGCACCTATCGGCGCTGCGTCGGCTCTGGGTCGCTCCGTTCGCCGGGCGGCCGATGGCGACGCTGGAGCAGATTGAACAATGGTCCGCTGCGGCCCGACCGTCGGCCAGCGGCGCGGTACCGCCCTGGTTGCTGCCGATCGATCAGGCACTGGCCAATCTGCCCGAGCTCATGATCGACCCGACCGCGCGCCGGGCGTTGGTGTTTGGACAGGCACTGCCCGGATACCCACCAGCCGTTGAGCCGCTGCGGCTTTATGACCCGGAGCAGGGCTTTATCGGTCTGGGCCGGGTCGGCGCCGACGGCATGCTGCGCGTCCAGCGGCTGTTGTCGCCGGGGTCGTAAACACTGCTACTTGCTTCCCTGAAGCCAACCTGCAAGCCCGCAAGCGCGCATCTAAGAAATTTCTTAGGAAAATCTAGGAAATTTCCTAGGCGTTTTTTCAGATTTCTCCCAGGGACGGTCCGATGCCACCCCTGATAGGGTCCGATCTCCTTCAGGAGAGTCGGCCATGACCCGTTCCCAAACGCTCGTTTCGCGGTTCCCCGTTGCCGTGCTCGGCATGGTGTTGTGTCTGGC
>JBGSKT010000450.1:0-2985 GCA_041741075.1 Lysobacterales bacterium | reverse complement strand
GCGGGCACCGGCCAGAATGGCGGCGTCGAGCCGGGCCGGCGGCTCGCTTTGCGGCAAGGCTCGATAGCGATCAAGCAAGTCGGCGTGCGCGCCCAGCCATGCCGCCAGTTCGGCTTCATCCGGGGTCTGCGGTGCGGTGGTGGGCTTGCTCATTGCGACAGACTCTCACGCAGTTTTTCCAGCGCATAACGAAGGCGCGACTTGGCGGTTTCGCGGCCGACTTTGGTCACGGCGGCGATCTCGTCGATGCCGAGTCCATTCTCGACGCGCAGCAGAAACGCGCTGCGCTGCTCCTCGGGCAGGGCCGCCAGCGCCCGTTGCAGGCGCCTTGCTTCCTGGAATCGGCCCAGGGCCTGCTCGGGCCGATCGCCGACCTCATCGGCGGCAGCGAGCAGGGCCAGTTCGGCGGATTCGCCGGTTTCCTCCGGGCGGGCGCGGCGGTGGCCGTCGATCAACAGATTGTGCGCAATCTGCAAAAGCCAAGTGGTGAAGCGCGCCTCCGGCCGGTAGCGGGCACGGGCATTGATCACCCGCATCCAGGTTTCCTGGAACAGTTCGTCGGCCAGATCGCGGCGCGGAACACTGCGCAGCAGGAAGCGGTACAGGGTGCCGCGATGGCGCAGGTACAGCCGCTCGAAGGCGCGACTGTCGTCGCGCGCATAGGCCAGCATCAGTTCTTCGTCGCTAGGTTCCGGCATCGCGAGCGAGCGTAGCGCAAGCCCCGCCGGCCGAACAGACGCAGCGTAAACCGGCCGGGAGACAAGCGGGGCAAAAGGACAGACGGCGGACATCGGATCGACCCAGAGACCCCAAGGCAAACGCAGCCCGGCCGAGTTCGGGGTTAGTGCCCGGTGGCGATCGCCGAAAATGCGGCAGCGCCGGGAATGCGGGAGCGACGGGAATGCGGGAGCGACGGGAATGTGGGAGCGACGGGAATGTGGGAGCGACGGAACGTCGCGACTGCGTCAGTTGGCGATCCTGCACTTCGGAGGACAGAACCACGACCAGCGCCCTCGCCCCAGCGCAGGCCGGGGCCCAGGGTCGGGTAGTTTGGTCACCCGCACCCTTGCGCCCGAGTCGCGCGAGTGCGGTCCAGCGTATGATGGCGCGCGGCGGCCGACCGACCAGCGCCAGAAGCCGGGCCCGCCGATGCAGGCTAAGCCTGCTCGATCCATTCGATCCCACCAACACAGTGCCGGAGACCACCATGAATTGTCGCTGTTTACTGTTGCTGTCCAGTGCCTTGATCGCCGGTTTGGCTCATGCACAAACGCCGCCCGAGAAAGTGACCGTGCTCCGGGCCGCGCATCTGTTCGATGGCGCCAGCGGCCGGTTGAGCGAGCCTGGCGTAGTCGTGGTGCGCGGCCAGCGCATTGTCGCGGTGGGCGCCGATGCCGAGGTGCCGGCCGGCAGCGAGGTGATCGACCTGGGCGAGGCGACCTTGATGCCGGGCATCATCGACGCCCACACCCATCTCACCGGCGATCACGACGACAACTGGGCGCAGGGATTTTACGAGGGCATGTTGCGCTTTCCGGTCGAGCAGTCGTTCCATGCGGCACGCAATGCCCGGGTTACGCTGCAGGCCGGCGTTACCACGGTACGCGATGTGGGCGCGGCGGATTTCATCGATATCGCCCTGCGCAATGCGATCAACGAGGGCATCAGCGAAGGCCCGCGCATGCTGGTCGCCGCTCATGCCATCGGCTCCACCGGTGGGCATTGCGACAATTCGCCGTTTCCGCCCGAACGAATCAAGCCGGCCGGCCCGATCGAGGGCGTCTGCAATGGTCCAGAGGAATGCCGGGCGGCGGTGCGTTACCAAATGAAGTGGGGCGCCGATCTGATCAAGATCTGCGCTTCCGGTGGGGTGTTGTCGGAGTCCGACCCGGTCGATGTGCCCCAGCTCACCCCGGCTGAACTCGGCGCGATCATGTCCGAAGCGCACGCCTGGGGACGCAAGGTGGCGGCGCACAGTCATGGCGACCGGGCCGCACGGCTGGCAGTCGAAGCCGGTGTCGATTCGATCGAACATGGCAGTTTCCTGGGTGCCGATACGCTGCGGCTGATGAAGGCCAAAGGCGTGTACCTGGTTCCGACGCGAATGACCCAGGTCTGGGTCAACGCCAAGGCCGACAGCTATCCGCCGAAGATCGGCGACAAGGCGCGCGCCGCGGCCAAGGCGCATACCGTAATGTTCAAGCAGGCGTTGCAGATCGGGGTGCCGATCGCCTTCGGCACCGACGCTGCGGTCTATCCGCACGGCATGAACGCCGAGGAGTTCGGCGATATGGTCGATCTCGGCATGGCGCCCGCGGCGGCGCTGTTGAGCAGCAGCCAGGGCGCGGCCAAACTGCTCGGTATCGACGCCGACACCGGCACGCTCAGCGCCGGCAAGTTTGCCGATGTGCTGGCGGTGCCGGGCAATGTGCTCGCCAACATCCGCGCCACCCAAACGCCTTTGCTGGTGATGAAACAGGGCGAAATCGTTCGCCGGCCCTGAGCTTCGCAGTTTTGTGGGAGCGACGGAACGTCGCGACTGCCGATCGCAGCGATAGTTCTGTGGGAGCGACGGAACGTCGCGACTGCCGATCGCAGCGATAGTTCTGTGGGAGCGACGGAACGTCGCGACTGCCGATCGCTGCCAGAGGACGGAGGACAGACGACGGACGACAGACGACGGACGACAGAGAAAAGCAACTGCGTTTTCGGTTGCTTTTGCCGTTTCTGTCATCTGTCTTCTGTCCTCTGGCAGTGGCGTTCCGTCGTTCCCACCACTCCCCACTTCTGCCACCTCAGCGATCCGGCAGTTGCACCAGGATGCTGAGATGATCGAAGGCGCCGCTCTGGTCGATGGCGGTGATGCTGTGGCGGCCGCTGCGGTCGAAGGGTTGATCGACGCTGGACTCGCCCTCGCTGTCGGCGATCCAGCGGCCATCGAGCAGCCAGTGGACGCGGCCTTCGGCGCCGAGCGCGCGCAGCCGC
>JBGSKT010000449.1:0-3289 GCA_041741075.1 Lysobacterales bacterium | reverse complement strand
CCTGCCGAACGTCCGCGTCCGGTTTCCGACCGCGACTCCGGGGCGCGGTCCACGCCACCGGATCCGGGCGAATGCCGGCGGCTTCCCGCATACTGTGCGCCATGCCTGCAACCTCCATTTCGATCATCGATGCCCGCGGCCTGCCCTGCCCACAACCGGTGCTGCGACTGCGCCAGGGCGTGCGGGCACTGCCACCCGGAACGCGCTTGCGCCTGCTCGCCACTGATCCGATGGCGAGCGTCGATGTACGTGCGTTCTGCCTGCGCGGCGGCCATCGCCTGCTGGCGGAAACCAGCGCCGCAGATTGCGCATGCTTCGAGATCGAGACCTTCAGGCCAACGCCCGCAACGAGGCCAGAATCCGCGCGCTGACCGTGTCCATATCGCCCACCCCATCGACTTCGACCAGCTTGCCACGTTCGCGATAGAACGCGATCACCGGCGCCGTCTGCTGTTGATAGATTTCCAGGCGCGCCCTTACCGTGGCCGGGGTATCGTCCTTGCGACCTTCTTCAGCCGCGCGCCCGGCCAGCCGGTCGATGATCAGCTCGCTCGGCACATTGAGCAGGATCGCGACATCGAGCGGCTGCCCGATCCGCGACAACAGTTGATCAAGCGCCGCCGCCTGGGCCAGGTTGCGCGGATAGCCGTCGAGAATGAAACCATCGGCAGTATCGGCCTCGGCCAGCCGCGCCTCCAGCATGCCGAGCACGATCGGGTCGGAAACCAGATTGCCGGCATCCATCACCGTCTTGGCCGCAATGCCAAGTTCGGTACCGGCCCGGACCTGTGCGCGGAGCAGCTCACCGGTGGAAATGTGGGCAAGTCCGAGATCGGTCTTGACCGTGGTCGCCTGTGTGCCCTTGCCGGAACCCGGCGCACCAAGAAATACAATCCGCATGAGTTGATTCCGGAGTCCCCGGTTGGCGGCTGCCACGGACAGGCCAGACGCCCGGGAGGTTGAAAGGATAGGCAACCGTAGCGACAAGCCCGGAGCGCGTCAATTTTGTGGCAAAGAGCGCCGCAAACGGGGGAACGGGGACCCGATTCCGAAATCCGTGGGAACGACGGCCAGGTCGCGACGGCAATTTCCAAAAGCGTGTCGCGACGAACCCGTCGCTGCCACAGGAACCCGGTTCGCTGGAGCTACTTTCCCCAGCGCTCAGCCCTGACGGCGACGACTGAAAAATCCGCCAAAGCGATTTGTACGGTTGTCGCCGGGCACGCAGCCGGGCTCGGCGATCTGGCAGATCTTGGCGGCATGCGGCGCCAGGTGTCGCAGTGCCTGTTCGTAAACATCGCGCTTGAATGGCACCACATTTTCCAGCGGATGCCAGAAATCGACCCAGGTCCAACCGTCGAACTCCGGCCGATCGGCCAGATCCAGACGGAAGTGCGATTCCTCGCCGTGAAAACGCAGCAGGTACCAGACCTGCTTCTGGCCGATACAGGTCGGCCGCTCGCCGCGCCTGACAAAGCGCCGTGGCAGGCGGTAACGCAGCCAGCCCGGTGTCGCCGCCAGCACTTCGACGTGCTCGGGCAGCAATCCGGTTTCCTCACGCAGCTCGCGGTACATCGCCTCGAGCGGCGTTTCATCGGTGTTCATACCGCCTTGCGGGAACTGCCAGCCATCACGCGAAATGCGCCGCGCCCAGAACACACGACCATCTGCCTGCAACAACACGATTCCCACATTGGGTCGGTAGCCGTCGGGATCGATCACCGTGCCACCTCAATGGTTTCAATGGCCGGATTCTTTCATGCAGGCGCGGGCGCGACAAGCGGGAGACGGGAAGCGGGAAGCGGGAAGCGGGAAGCGGGAAGCGGGAGACGAGAGACGAGAGACGAGAGACGAGAGACGGCGTCGTCCCGGCAAAAGCCGGGACCCAGTAGCTGGAGTGCCGCCAGGGCCACCACTGGGCCCCGGCGTTCGCCGGGGTGACGGCTCTTGCTGTCTCCTCTGTCTTCTGTCCTCTGTCTTCTGTCCGCTGTACTTGACGCGCCCGAAACCGGGGTTTATGGTGGGCACCCGTGCAATTTTCGGGAAAATAGTGGTTAATAGTGGAATAGCTTTCGAGTAATGACGCCATGTTCCAGGGCGAGACCGCCATCACCATCGACGACAAGGGCCGGATGTCGATCCCGACCGCCCTGCGTGAGGCCATCGCCACTGTATGCGGTAATCGCATGGTGTTCACCTACAACCCGTTCGAACCCGGCTGCCTGTGGCTGTACCCGGTGCGCGACTGGGAGAAGGTTCGGGATCAGGTCAATACCTTGTCCGAGCTGGTGGCGGTACACCGCAATTTGCGGCTCAAGCTGGTCGGCGCGGCCACCGCCGCCGATGTCGATGGCAATGGTCGGGTGCTGATTCCGCCGAGCCAGCGCGTCGCTGCCGGACTGGACAAGAAAGCGGTGTTGCTGGGCATGGGCTCCAAATTCGAGCTGTGGAGCGAAGCCGCGCACCTGCAGCAGATCAAACAGACCATTGCCGAAGCCCAGGTTTCGCCGGAAATGCTGAAACTCAGCCTATGAGCAGGCCAAACCCACCCCGCCCCGCCGCGCGCGCCGACACCGACAGCGCCGGCAGACATCTCCCGGTAATGCTCGAACAGGTGCTTGCCGCGCTGGCGCTGCGCCCCGATGGCGCGTACCTGGATGGCACTTTAGGGCGCGGTGGGCACGCGGCCGCGATCCTCGCCCATCTCGACCAGCACGGCCGGCTGTGGCTGATCGACCGGGATCCGGAAGCCGTACGTGCGGCCCAGTCGAGCTTCGGCGACGACCCGCGGGTGCAGATCCACCAGGGCAGTTTCACCACCATGCTCACGGCCGGACCAGGCGCGGCGGCACTGGATGGGGTGCTGCTGGATCTGGGTGTGTCCTCGCCGCAACTGGACCAGCCGGAACGCGGCTTCAGTTTCCAGCAGGATGGTCCGCTCGACATGCGCATGGATCCGCAGCACGGCATCAGCGCAGCAACCTGGCTGGCTGCCGCCAGTGAAGCCGAAATTACCGATGTGTTGTGGCGTTATGGCGAGGAGAAGGCCAGCCGCCGCATCGCCCGCGCGATCGTCGAACAACGCGCGCTGACGCCGCTCACCAGCACTGCGCAATTGCGCGAAGTGATCGCGCGCGCGATCGGCCGCGGCGTGCCGGGCAAGCATCCGGCGACGCGTAGTTTCCAGGCGATCCGCATCCATATCAACGACGAGCTGGGCGAGCTCGACGCCGGCCTGGAAGCGGCGGCGCAGGCACTGAAGCCCGGCGGCCGGCTGGCGGTGATCAGT
>JBGSKT010000448.1:0-3071 GCA_041741075.1 Lysobacterales bacterium | reverse complement strand
GAGCGACGGAACGTCGCGACTGTCATCGGAGTCAGCAGTCGCGACGTTCCGTCGCTCCCCCAAGGGCCACAGCCCCGCTTCCCGCTTCCCGAATCCCGAATCCCGAATCCCGAATCCCGAATCCCGACTCCCGACTACCGCCTCCCGACCCACCCAGTTTGCCAGTACCTTCGGGCTGCGGCAGACTTGCGCATCGGCACCATGGCGTGCCGGACGGATCCGGAGTATTCGATGTTCATCCTGATGGTGCTGGGCGGACTGCTGATCGCCTTGCTGTGCTGGTCCGGCCTGCGCTTCTGGCGGGAACACCGGCGCCTCGCCCTGCTCCGGCAGGTGCTGGACGACGTCGACCAGATCGAAATCCGCTTAAACGAATGCCGGCAACGCATGCAGGGCCTGGACGGCATGCTCGGGCGGCTGCCGGCCGACATCACCACCCGGGCGCGCAGTTCGCTCGACAGCGAGGCCGATTTCCAGACCGCGCGCCGTCTGGTACTGCAACACCGGCTGTGGCTGCGCGACCATTCCGCCAGCGCCAGCCTGGCCACGCTGCACGAAGTCGCCGCCTCGGTACGCAAGTCCCGGCTAAAGCTCGACCAGCAACTGCAGCGACTGGACGGCGTCGGCAAGGATCTGGCCGCCGCCTATGCCCGCTCCGACGCACTGATCGGCCCGGTGCCCGAGGGCCCCGACGGCAAACTGCGGCAGGCCCAGTGACGCGGCTGATCCTGGCCTCGACCTCGCGCTACCGGCGCGAACTGCTGGGCCGGCTGGGTCTGGCCTTCGAATGCATGGCACCCGCGGTGGACGAAACCGCCCTGCCCGGCGAATTGCCTCTCGCACTGTCGCAACGACTGGCCATCGCCAAGGCCGAAGACATCTCCATCCGCTTTCCCGAAGCGCTGGTGATCGGCTCCGACCAGGTCGCCGAGTGCTCGGGCGAGCTGCTCGGCAAACCCGGCTCCGGCGGGCGTGCCCGCGCGCAGTTGCTGGCCGCTTCCGGCACCCGCGTGGTATTTCACACCAGCGTGTGCGTCCTGCGTGGACACCCAGCCTACCAAGGCTTGGCCAGCGACCGCACCGAAGTGCGCTTCGACGAACTCGATCCAGACCGTATCGACGAATACCTCACCCGCGAACCGGCCTTCGACTGCGCCGGCAGCTTCAAAGCCGAAGGGCCGGGCATCGCCCTGCTCGAATCCATCACCAGCACCGACCCCACCGCCCTGATCGGCCTACCCCTCATCGCCCTTAACAAACTACTCCGCCAAGCCGGCATCGACCCGCTGTCCACAAGACCACCCGCGTGACCGACCCAAAGTGGGGTGGATAAGCGCAGCGGTTCTCAACGGCGGAGTCGGTCATCCACCCGTCGCGCAACCATAAGTCCCAACAGAGTCATCCCTTCGATCACACTGGAGAAAGCACCATGCCCGGGCTTTCCCTCAACAGCGTAGCCGCCGCGATCTTCGGCATCGTTGCTCTTGGTCACGCCGCAAGATTGGCGCTGGCACTTCCCGTCCAAATCGGCACAATGGCTTTGCCGGTTTGGATTTCCTGGCTTGGGCTGGTCGTGGCAGGGTCGCTATGCCTGTGGGGCTTGCGCGCAAAATCATAGGGCTTGTGGTCCGTGCTTCGGGTGGCCCCGCTCGACATTTCGTTCAGGCGGAGCGCGGGCCGCACACTTGGCGCACCAATAGCCGCGGGCCCGCGACCGCGTAACTCAGACATCAGGCCTCGCACGAAACGGAATCGATGACCACCATTCCTTTCAACTTCTGGCTACGCCGCTTCGGTATCGCGGCAATCTGGCTGCTTCTCGCATCGTCTGCGCTGTCTGCGGAGACGGTGAGGACGTATCTGATCGAGGGCCGCGGATCCATGTCGCTCAGCGTGCCCGAGGGCTGGGCGGAAGAGTTCGATACAACGGGCGATGGCCTTCCACCTACCATCAGACTCCAAGACGCAAAGGCAAGCGTCAAGGTACTGATCACCCCGCTTTTGTCGGCTCGAAATGATCCCGCGTTCAACTCGACTGCGAATATCAAGGAGTTCATGTCCCAGGTGGCGAAGCGGATGGAGCCGACCGCAGTCGAGCGCGGTCTTCCCCTCCGCGCGATCGACGTGGCGGCGGGTCGTGGCTACTTCTTCTGGGCGACCGACAGAGCGCCGAAACCGGGCGAGTACGAATACCTCGCGCAAGGTTCGGTCCCAACCGGACCATTTCTAGTGCAGTTCACGATCCTCACCCATGACCCCTATCCGATGGGTACCAGCAAAGGTCTGGCGATCATCAAGAGTGTTCGCTTCAAGCCTTGGACAGTCGCCCAACTCGCGCGGGCGGCGTTTGCCATCGACCAGAATAAATCGGCGAATCCAGCCCACACAGGCGTCCTCCGAACGAAGTGCGTCTCTCAATTCTGTTACTTATCTCCAGTTATGCGGCTCTAAGCGTCTTGATACGAGCTACGTCTGCCTTGATAGTCTGGGCCGCGACCCATAAGTCAACGGCGCGCTGGGCGTTCAGCCAGAACTCCGGTGAATTTCCAAACAGACGTGCAAGCCGCAGCGCCATTTCCGGACTGACGGCCCGGCGCTCGCGCAACAGGTCATTGATGGACTGGCGGGAGACGCCAACGGCCTGAGCCAGGCTCGTCACGGTCAGCCCATAGTCGGGCAGAAAGTCCTCGCGCAGCATTTCGCCCGGGTGGGTAGGTCTGCGCTTCAGGCCAGTCGTATTCGGAATGCTCATGCTTGGCACCTCGCTTCAATGGTAATCACAGATTTCGACATCGTAGGCATCGCCGTCAACAAACCGGAAGCAGATGCGCCACTGATCATTGATGGCGATGGCATGCTGACCTTTTCGGTCGCCCCCGAGAGCGTGAAGCCGATTGCCGGGAGGTACCTTCAAGTCTTCCAGCTGTATGGCTAGATTCAGATACTCGAGCTTTCGCGCTGCTCGTCCGGCGATTTCCGACGGGAACCGCTTAGCCCCGCCGGTGGTGTACACATCCTGCGTACGTCGGTCCCGGAATGTCTTGATCATCGGCCGACCGTACTATGTCACG
>JBGSKT010000447.1:0-1802 GCA_041741075.1 Lysobacterales bacterium | reverse complement strand
ACGCCAGACCGACGGTGCGGAACGGCTCCGGCGCCGCGAACGGCACCAGCTGCAACTGCCGCCCGCGCGCTTCGATCGGCAGCGACAGCTCCGGCAGCAGCGTGATGCCGAAGCCGGCGGCGACCATCTCGACGATTGTCGCGAGGCTCGACGCGCCGAACGTATTGACACCGCCGACCTCGCGCAGGTTGCAATAGCTCAAAGCCTGATCGCGCAGGCAGTGGCCTTCCTCGAGCAGCAGCAACCGCTCGCCCTCGATCATGTCGCGAGTGGCCAGCACCTGGCCCGACAGCCGCTTCTCCGCCGGCAGCGCCAGCATGAAGCGATCGTGGAACAGCTCCAGCGTCTCGACATCGGCCTGCTCGACCGGCAGCGCCAGCAGCATGCAATCGATTTTGCCGTCGGCCAGCTCGTGGACGAGGTTGGCGGTCTGCGTCTCGCGAACGTGCAATTCGAGATCGGGGTATTGCGTGCGCAGCAACGGCAGCAGCGGCGGCAGCAGGTAGGGCGCGATCGACGGTATGACGCCGAGCTTCAACGTGCCGGTCAGCAGGTTGTCGGAGTGACGGGCGAACTCCACCAGTGCCCGGACATCGCCGAGGATGCGCGCGGCACGCGTCGCGATTTCGCGGCCCTTGTCGGTCAACTGCACGCCGGCGCGGGTGCGCTCGACCAGATCGAGGCCGAGGTTCAACTCCATTTCGCGGATCTGCATCGACAGCGCCGGCTGCGTCACCGCGCACGCCTCCGCCGCCCGGCCGAAGTGCTGCAAGCGGGCCAGGGCATCGAAGTATCGCAGCTGTTTCAGCGTGACGTGGGACATGGGGGAGGGAGGGTCTAGGTTCTAGGGATTAGGGATCAGGGATCAGGGATCAGGGATCAGGGAGATCGTTGCATCAGGTCGTCTTATGGCGCAATGCCAATTTAACGATTTGACCTGATGTCGGGGGCGGCGTCTAGTGAGTTCGACGCGGCGGATTGAAATGCTCCGGCGCATTCGAGGTTGCGGCGGAGCAAGGGGTAACACCCGGCTTCACCGCGGGCGTTCCCGGCTTGGCGCCGAACTGGACCGGGACGCTCATTTCAAGTTGCGAGCGCGAACCAGCGCGGCGGCCCCAGGGCAGCCGCGCTTTTTTCGTGGGCGTCGCGGCAGCCGCCTCGTGCTATCGATGACGCAGTGCAACATCCGCCCCGCTTCGGATGGCGAGCCACAACCACAGGATAGACCGATGCAGCAATTGACTGAGGCCGGCCAACGGATTG
This sequence comes from Lysobacterales bacterium, assembly GCA_041741075.1. Classification (GTDB taxonomy): domain Bacteria; phylum Pseudomonadota; class Gammaproteobacteria; order Xanthomonadales; family Ahniellaceae; genus 0-14-3-00-62-12. Next base: position 539 of record JBGSKT010000447.1, on the reverse strand, counting down.
CCGCCGACGTGGCGCAGCGCCACGGCTTCTCGACCGATGCGGTCATCGAGATGCTGCGCGCGCTTTCGGCCGGTTACGGCACGCAGGCGCAGTTCAACCATTTCGAGTTCGGCGGCATGGGGCAATGGTCGGCGGGCGGCATGCTCATGATCGGCGACATGTTCAACAACCAGCTCAAGGGCCGCGTCGCCTCGCTGGCGCAGGAACTGGCGGGCCTCGTGCAGGGCCAGCCGATGTTCGCCGCGCCCGCGCAGAGCCAGAACCAATCGCAGGGTGGCGGCTGGCAAGGTCAGGGATACGGCGGCTACGGCGGCCAGCAGCAGAGCCAGGGTGGCGGCTGGCAGGGACAGTATCCCGGCAGCAGCGGCCAGCAGCAGAGCCAGAACGGCATCTCGGGCTCGAGCCTGTTCGTGCGCGGTGGCGGCAACGCGGACTGGTGGCCGGCGGAGCTTGGACAGGCCGCCTCGGTCGGCGCGCAGAACAACATGCGCTACGCCTATTTCCCGGCCGCGCGCCGGCTCGCCATCGATCTCGGCGGC
>JBGSKT010000446.1:0-1915 GCA_041741075.1 Lysobacterales bacterium | reverse complement strand
GCCGCGCCTGCCACGAGGTCGGGCCGAACGCCGCCAACAAGGTCGGCCCGGCGCTGAATGGCGTGTTCGGCCGCGCCGCCGGCGCCAATCCGGGCTTCGCCTATTCGGAGGTCATGAAGACCGCCGGCGCCAAGAAGCTGGTCTGGAACGACGAGACGCTGAACGGCTACCTGGAATCGCCCGGCACCTACCTGCCGAAAAATAAGATGGCGTTCAAAGGTATCGCCGACGAGGCCGAACGCGCCGATCTGATAGCCTTCCTGAAGACACTGAAGCCCTGATCCGCCGCTGAACCAGTGAAGTGCAGACCAGGGGACCAGTCCCCTGGACCCCGGGGATGATTGGGTGCAGCATTGTAACTGGCGCCGGGCCATAAACATGGGATTGGGGGGCGCTTGCCCTCGCCATGGTTTCACGCGGCGGGTGCCGAACGACGGGCGAGTAGTATGACCGACAACACCGCCAAAGCCGCCCGATCGGCCGCCAAGGGCCGCCGCCCGCTGGTCGGCCTGTTCGTGACTTGCCTCGTCGATGTCATGCGCCCGTCCGTCGGCTTCGCTGCGGCCAAGCTGATCGAGGCGTCGGGCTGCGAGGTCGTTGTGCCGACCTGCCAGACCTGCTGTGGGCAACCGGCCTACAACTCCGGTGACCGCGCCGATGCCGCGGCACTCGCCCGCCAGACCGTGATCGCGTTTCGCGGTTGCGACTACGTGGTGGCGCCGTCCGGCTCGTGCGCCGGCATGCTGAAGAAGCACTATCCCAAGCTGCTGGCCGACGATGCCACGCTCGCCGAGGAAGTGCAGCGTTTCGCCGCCAAGGTACACGAGCTGGTCTCGTTCCTGGTCGATGTCCGCGCCATGACCGCGATTCCGCCGGAGCTGCAGTCGTCGTCCCCCGGCCGCGTCACCTACCACGACAGTTGCTCCGGCCTGCGCGAGCTCGGCATCAAGAGCCAGCCGCGCCAGTTGTTGACCTCGATCAAGGGACTGGAGCTGGTCGAGATGGCAGACTCCGAAATCTGCTGCGGTTTCGGCGGTACGTTCTCGGTCAAGTTCCCCGACATCTCGAATGCGATGGTGGAGAAGAAGACCGAGCGCATCGCCGCCACCGAACCGACCGTGATTCTCGCCGGCGATCTCGGCTGCCTGCTCAACATGGCGGGCAAGCTCGCCCGGCAGGAGCGCCGTATCGCCGCGCGCCACGTCGCCGAGGTGCTGGCCGGAGACGTCTCGACACCACCCATCGGCGCGCCCATGACCGGGCCACGCCGCGGGTGAGGGAAATCGCGACGGACACTGGACGGCATCCGCGCAGTAGCCTACCCGAACGCGACCGGACGCACGTCCGTTAGCTTGCTTGACACATGTCGAAGAATGAAGGGCGCAATAGATGTCGCACGTCTCCCACGAGCTTGCCGAGGAGTTCCCCGAGTACAAGGAGCGTATCCATTCGCTCAAAATGAGCGATGCGCACTTCGCCCGGCTGTTCGAGGAATATCACGAGCTGAACCGCGAGCTTCACCGCATCGAGGCGGCCGGCGTCAATGTCTCGGACACCGAGTTCGAGAGCCTGAAGCTGGTGCGCGTGCGCCTCAAGGACGAGATCTACGAGATGCTGCACGGCGAGTGAGCTGTCGTCACCGTCGAGTGAAGAGCGGGCGAGAGGCCACGGCCCATGACTCGAGTGCGGGGTCCAGGGACCTCGGCCCCTGGCCTTCACTACCGCTTCCGTGCATGCCGCCGAGGTCGTATCGTGCCCATGCCGGCAGCAGCTCGCTGCCGGCATGATCGTCTGATGGACCGCGCGCGCCATGCACATCGATACCCCCCTGTTCAAGAGCAACGCCACCGCCGCCCTCGGCGATCCGCAGTTGCAGCGCGCACTCGCCGGGCTGCCGGGCGGGCTGGTCGCCCAG
>JBGSKT010000445.1:0-2865 GCA_041741075.1 Lysobacterales bacterium | reverse complement strand
GAGCGACGGCACGTCGCGACTGCCCCCTCGATAGACAAGTCGCGACGTGCCGTCGCTCCCACAAATCCCGACTCCCGACTCCCGCCTCCCGCAAAGTCAACTCAGCGCGGGCGATAGCCGCGCAGAAACAGTGTGACCGCGGCGGACAGATGGCGGTCGCGATCGCGGGCGCTTGCCGGTTTGCTGCAGCCGACCAGGCGGCGCATGTGCGAGAGGCCTTTGCATAAAAGGAAGAACTGTTCGGCGGCCAGGTGCAGGTCGGCGATCTGCAATTGGCCGGCGCGTATCGCCTCGCGCAGAAAGCCTTCCAGGGCATCCAGAATGCGGCGCGGACCGGCGGCATAGAACAGTTCGGCCAGATGCGTTGATTGGCCGGCATTGGCGATCATCATCCGGTGCAGGGCGATCGCTTCGTTGCTGTGGACCAGGTTGTAAAAGCCGCGGGCGATGCCGAGCAGGGCCGCCTCGATCGGCGTGCCCGGCGCCACCGTGAACAGGGTCGCCGGCATCTGCTGTTCGCAGCGTGCGCTGACCGCCGCCTGGAACAGGGAATCCTTGTCGCCGAAATGACTGTACACGGTCAGCTTGGAGACGCCAGCGGCGCTGGCGACCGCGTCCATGCTGGTGCCGTCGAAACCCTTGGCCACGAACAGCCGCGCCGCCGCGGCGAGGATGGCGGCGCGCTTCTCCAGGTCCTTGGGGCGGCCGGGCAACGCTTTGCTGGCGGAGGTTCTGCTCATGGCGAAATCAATACTGGACAGGTCGGTACAGTAATAATAGCATACCGCCTGGTTCAATAATGGTGAATCTGTGGAGCGTGGCATGAATGGCAAGCGACAGTGGGCGTGGCTGGTGATCCTGGGCAGTGCGGCCCTGCTCGGAGCCTGTGGCAAGGGCAAGCCGGAGCCGCTGCCGCTGCGGCCGGCGATCGTGAGCCGGCCGGTACCGCTCGACGAACTGGCGATCGAAAGCTATTCCGGTGATGTGCGGGCGCGGCAGCAGAGCACGCTCGGTTTCCGCATCGGCGGCAAGATTTCCGCGCGCCTGGTCGACGCCGGCAGCCAGGTCCGTAAAGGCCAGGTGCTGGCCACGCTGGCGCCGGAAGACACCCGGCTGAATCAAAGCGCTGCGGCCGCGGCGGTGGCATCGGCCCGCGCAGATCTGAATCTGGCCGAGGCCGAGCTGGAACGCCATCGGCAGTTGCTGGAAAAAAACTTCATCAGCCACACCCTCTACGAAACCCGGGTCAATCAACAAAAGGCAGCCAAGGCCAGGCTCGATCAGGCGCAGGCCGAATTCGACGTGGCCAGCAACCAGAGCGCATACACCCGCCTGCGCGCCGATGCCGATGGGGTGATCACCCAGGTCAGCGCCGAGGTCGGCCAAGTAGTCGCGGCCGGCACCCCGGTGCTGACGCTGGCGCACGCCGGCGAGCTTGAAGTTGGCATCAATGTGCCGGAATCGCGCTACGCCGATTTCGACAAGGGCCGGCCGCTGGTAATCGAACTGTGGTCGGGCAGCGATCAGCGTTATGCCGGCACCGTGCGCGAGGTGTCGCCCGAAGCCGACGCGGCGACCCGCACCTACCCGGTGCGGGTCAGTTTCGATCAGCCCGATGTGCGCGTGCAGCTCGGCATGACCGCGCGCGTGTTCTTTACCGACAGCAATGCCCCGGCGGCGGTGCTGGTGCCGATGTCGGCGCTGTATGAGAAGGACGGCAAGAGTGCGCTGTGGGTGGTGGCGGTGCCCTCGCACCAGGTCAGTCTGCGCGAAGTGCGCGTCGGCCAGTATCGCGAAGACGGCATCACCATCATTTCCGGGGTGAACGCCGACGAATGGATCGTCGCGGCCGGCGTACACAAGCTGACCGCGGGCCAGGTGATCCATCCGGTCGATCGCGAGAACCGCGCGGTGATGCCATGAGCGGCATCGACGACGACGCTACGTCGCGGTTCAATATTTCGGCGTGGGCACTGAACAACCGGCCGCTGGTGTTGTTTTTCGCGGTGGTGTTGGCGATCGCCGGCGTGGTTGGTTATCAACGCCTCGGCCAGTCCGAGGACCCGCCGTTCACCTTCAAGGTGATGGTGGTCAAGACCCTGTGGCCAGGCGCCAGCGCCGAAGAAGTGGCGCGCCAGATCACCGACCGGGTCGAAGAGAAACTCCAGGAACTGCCGGACTTCGAATATATCCGCAGTTACTCGCGCCCCGGCGAATCGAATGTGTTTCTGGTCGCCAAGGACGCGATGCCGTCGTCGGCCCTGCCCAACGTGTTCTACCAGGTGCGCAAGAAGCTCGGCGACATCCGCCACACCTTTCCGCAGGGCATCCAGGGGCCGTTCGTCAACGACGAGTTCGGCGATACCTTCGGCAACATCTACGCGCTGATCGGCGATGGCTTCGACTACGCCCTGCTCAAGGACTACGCCGAGCGCGTGCAACTGCAGCTGTTGCGCGTGCCCGATGTCGGCAAGGTCGAACTGATCGGGCTGCAAGACGAGCGCGTCTATGTCGAGATCGCCAATGCCAAGCTGGCCACCTTCGGCATCTCCCTGGCCGAGGTGTTGAAGCAGCTCGATGCCCAGAACGCGATCGTCCCGGCCGGCAGTTTCGAAAGTCAGAGCGACCGCATCTATCTGCGTACCAGCGGCGCCTTCGATTCGGTCTCGGCGATCCGCAACATCACCATCCGCGGTGGCGGTCGTCTGTTCCGGCTCGGTGACGTGGCCGCTGTGCGCCGGGATTTCGTCGATCCGCCGCAGGCGCGGATGCGCTTCGATGGCCAGCCGGCGCTCGGCATCGCGGTGGCGATGAAGCCGGGCGGCGATATCGTCAGGCTCGGTCACGCGCTGGATGCCGCGGTCG
>JBGSKT010000444.1:0-5549 GCA_041741075.1 Lysobacterales bacterium | reverse complement strand
GAAACGCAGCCAGCACGCCAGCGACCGGCGTCGCTCGGTGCTCAGTCTCAGCGCCCGCGGACGCCGCATCTACCAGCAGATCGTGCCGCTGGCGTTGGCCCACGAGCAGCGTCTGCTCGGCAGTCTGGGCGCCCGCGACCGGGTGGCGCTGGAGCGCATCATCGGGCGCCTGTGGGCAGTGACCGGAAGCGACGCCTAGATCGGCGTCGCCCGGAGTCAGCGTAGATTCGTAGGCCGGGGTGAGTGCAACGAACCCCAGCATTTGCGGCGACGCGGCAGCGACCGCTGGGGTGACCGGCTCCGCCGATAAAAACCGCAATGCTCACCGCCAGCCTACCTATTTGCGCTGCACTCAGCGCCAGCCTACCAACAAGGCTGGCGCAGCAATGTTGTCGGGAATCGTCGTACCGAAAGACACGTTCCAGACAGAATGAAGCACTGCACTACATCGGCGTAGCCCGCATCCGGGCCAGGCTTCGGGCTATTTTATGCCGTGCATCAGCTTGTTGATCAAGGGCGCGAACACCAGGAACAGGCCGCCGATGATCAGCCCCAGCCACCACAACTGATTGAACACGCTGGCGTACTGGCCGAGCGAGCTCGCCGCCCCGCCATGTTCGCCGCCACCCGATGCCACCGAGGCGATCAGGCCGGCGACGTAATTGGCCATCGCCGTGGACAAAAACCAGCCACCCATGGCCATGCCGACTTCCTTGGGCGCGGCCAGCTTGGTCACCATCGACAGTCCGATCGGCGACAGGCACAGCTCGCTGATGGTGTGGATCAGGTAGGTCAGGCCGAGCGCCAGCCAGATCACCTTGGCACCCTCCGGGGTGGCCTTGATCGCCAGCACCAGCACGAAAAAGCCGAAGCCGACGCCGATCATGGCGATCGCGAATTTGCGCGGAATCGAGGGATTCATGCCGCGCCGGTCGAGCCATGGCCAGAGCATGGCAAACAACGGCGCCAGGGCGATGATGAACAAGGGATTGAACGACTGGAACAGGGTGAAATTGAACGGCGCTGCGACGAAATCACGGGCCATGAAGTTGAGCGAAGACCCGGCCTGCTCGAACAAGGCCCAGAACAGCATATTGGCCATGAACAGGATCAGCATCGCGATGTAACGCTGCATCTGGGTGCGGTCGCGGCTTTTGATCCCGCTCAGGATGAAATAAGCGGCCAGTCCGAGCATCATCGTGATCAGCACGTAGCCGAGCACCGCGCTCTTGCTGAGCAGGAAGTAGATCAGCGGCACCAGCGCCAGCGAACCGGCCAGCACCACCAGCACCGGGGTGAATCCCTCGCGACCCTTGGGCGCGACACCGACGTGGCCGAGCATGCCCTTGAGGAACTGGAACACGATGATGGCGAGCGTCATGCCGAGGCCGGCGGCCAGAAACCCGTACTTGAAACCGTAGGTCGCGCCAATCCAGGTGGCGCAGACGATCGGCGCGAAGAATGCGCCGGCATTGATGCCCATATAGAAGATGGTGAAGCCGGAATCACGGCGCACATCCCCAGGCGCGTACAACTGGCCGACCATGGTCGAGATATTGGGTTTGAACAGTCCGTTGCCGGCCACGATCACCGCCAGTCCGGCCAGAAACACCTTCAGTTCGGGGTGCAGCAGCATGAAGCAGCCGACCGCCATCAGCAGGCCACCGAGCAGGATCGAACGCTGATAACCCAGATAGTGATCGGCAATGAAGCCGCCGAAGATACCGGTGGCGTAGACCATCGAGGTGTAACCGCCATAGGTCAGTGCCGCCTGGGCATTGGCTTCACCCTCGGGCAGGTGCCCGAAGAACTGCGCGGCGACATAGACCGCAAGCAGGGCGCGCATGCCGTAGTAGCAGAAACGTTCCCAGAACTCGGCGCCAAACAACATCCACAACTGCTTGGGATGGCCGAGCACTTCGCCTGGCGGTGGCGGCACGAACGCGGCCTGACTGACGGCTGTGGACATCGATGTACTCCTTGGATTCCGGTGAGACAGCAAATGAGCGCGACGGACAAACGTCATCCGCCCACAGCACGAAGGGGCGAAGGTTTAGCCGGAGCCCGCGTCCACGTCAATCCTTGATTGCTGTTGCATCGCAACAATCAGCGCGCCTGCAACTCGGTGCGCACGTCGAACAGCTCCGGGAAGAAGGTCAGTTCCAGCGCCTGTTTGAGGAAACCGACCCCGCTCGATCCACCGGTGCCGCGGCGGTAGCCGATTACCCGCTCGACGGTCTTCATGTGGCGGAAGCGCCAGAGCTGGAAGGCCACTTCGACGTCGACCAGTTGCTCGCACAGGTGATAGGCGTCCCAGTGCGCATCGGGGTGTTCGTAGATCTCGCGATACACCGCGACCAGACGCGGCTCGCGCCGGTACGGTTCACTGAAATCGCGCTCGACCGAACTTGCCGGCACGGCAAAACCGCGCCGCGCCAGATGGCGCAGAAATTCGTCGTACAGACTGGGCGCGGCGAGCGTGGCGGCGAGCCCGGCCTGGGCTTCGGGATCGTGCGCGAACACGCGCAGCAGGTCGCGGTTCTTGTTGCCGAGCAGGAACTCGATGGTCCGGTATTGCAGTGACTGGAAGCCGGAGGCCGGCCCGAGCACGTGACGAAACGCCAGGTATTCGCTCGGCGTCAGCGTCTCCAGCACCGCCCACTGCTCGAACAACTGCTTCTGGATTTGCTTGACCCGGGCCAGAATTTTCAGGCAGGGCCCGAGATCATCCTGCTGGAGGTGGGCGATCGCCGCGCTCAACTCGTGGATGATCAGCTTCATCCACAGCTCCGAGACCTGGTGCTGGATGATGAACAGCATCTCGTCGTGGTGGGGCGGCTGCGACAGCGGCATCTGTGCCGACAGCAGTCGGTCCAGCGCCAGATAACCGCCGTAGCTGGTGCGGTTGGCCAGATCGGTCTCGATCCCGGCTTCCAGTTCGCGCTTGTTGGTCTCGTTGCTCATGCCGATCAGCCCATCTCAGGGGCGCACAGTTTCGCAGATCGGCGGCGGACGGTTGAGGGAGCGGCCTTTGTGGGAGCGGCGGAACGTGGCGGCTGTCGCTCCGATAGTCAGTCGCGACGTTCCGTCGCTCCCACAAATCGCGATTATCGCCACCAGCAGCAGTCGCGACGTTCCGTCGCTCCCACAACCGCGCCGCGTCGCGCGGGTCTGTACTCGGTCGCCGGCCCACCGACCCCGGCACATTGTTTTGCTGGGCGGGGCTTCGGGTTATAGTGGGCGTTCGCGACGATCCGCCCTGGCCGCCAGCGACCCATTCGAGGAGCCCCGCATGTCCAAGATCAACCAGTTCACCCTTCCGCGCCGCACCGCCCTGCTGTTCGGATTTGTTCTGTTGGCGGCCGGCAGTGCCGGCGCCCAGATCAGCCTGACCACCCTTGGCACCCCGGTGACGCAAAATTTCGACACCCTGGCCACCAGCGGCACCACCAACGCCTGGACCGATAACAGTGTGATCCCGGGCTGGTATGCGGCGCAGACCGCTGGCATGCTCAGCGTCTACCGCGCCAGCGACGGCACCAGCAACGCTGGTGGCATTCACAGCTTTGGCACCGGCACCAACGCCGAACGCGCGCTAGGGAGCATCGGCTCGGGAACGCCACAGAACCTCGTTTACGCCGCCCGCCTGGTCAACAACACCGGCGCGACGCTGACCTCACTCGATGTCGCCTATACCGGTGAGCAATGGCGCAATGGCGGAAATATCACAGCGCAGAAGCTGGACTTCCAGTACCAGGTCGCCGATGCCGGCGTGATCACCGGCGCCAATCTGCCGACAACCGGCTGGATCGATTTTGACGCCCTGGATTTCACTGGCCCGATCGCGACTGCCACTGCCGCAGCACTCGACGGCAACCTGGGAACCAATCAAGCAGCGCTCAGCAGCAGCATCGCACTCAGCGCGAACGTCGGCCAGGAAGTCTGGATCCGCTGGTTCGATACCAACGACGCGGGCAACGACCACGGTCTCGGCATCGACGGTCTCAGCGTCACCCCGCAGGGCGTTCTGCCACCACCCAACCTCAGCATCGACGACGTAGCGGTGACCGAGGGCAATGCCGGCACCGTGACCGCGAGCTTCACGGTCAGCCTGAGCGCCCCGGCGCCGGCTGGTGGGGTGAGCTTCGATATCACCACCAACGATGGCAGCGCGACCGTGGCCGACAACGATTATGTTGCGCAGAGCCTGAGCGGCCAGACCATTGCCGCCGGCAACCAAACCTATACCTTCGATGTGCTGGTCAATGGCGATACCGCGTTCGAGCCTAATGAAACTTTCACCGTCAACGTGAGCAATGTCAGCGGTGCCAGTCTGAGCGATGGCCAGGGCGTCGGCACCATCAACAACGACGACACCGCGAGCGACCTGTCGGTAACGGTGAGCGTGGCGCCCAATCCGGTGATGCCGGGCGACACCGTGACCTATACCGTGAACGGCAACAACGCCGGTCCGGACGCGGCCACGAACGCCCAGGTGGCGCTCACATTCGCGACCGAGTTCGCCAGCCTGAGCGGGCCGGCTGGCTGGTCTTGCAGCACACCCGCGATCGGCGCCGCCGGCACGGTGAGCTGCACTATCGCCAGTCTGCCGCTGGGCGCCTTCAATTTCAGCGTGCAGGCCACCGTCCCGTTCGGCACCACGCCCGGCGATCTAGGTGCAAACGCCAGCATCAGCGCCGACAACAGCGACCCAAGCCCGGCCAACAATACCAACGCCACCGTGGTCACCGTGGTGGCGGGACCGTCCCTGCCGGTCGTGCCGGTGCCGCTGCTGCATGGCCAGCTGGCGCTGTGGCTGGCGGCATTGTTCCTCGGTCTCGGGCTGGTCGCGGTGACCAGGCGCAACCTCTGACCGGAGCAACGTAGGGTGGATAAGCGCAGCGGTTTTCAACGGCGGCGCCGGTCATCCACCCCGGTGCCGGCGGCAACCATTGTGGGAGCGACGGCACGTCGCGACTGTCGCATCGATTGCCAAGTCGCGACGTGCCGTCGCTCCTGCACCCGCAGCCATTGTGTACCGCGTTTGCCGCAGCTTGCCATGGAGAATTAGCCGTGAAATCCGTCGCCTCGTTCCAGATCGACTACGTGCAATATCTGGATGTCGATGGCAAACCGGTCGGCACTACGCTGCCGGAGTTCGCCCGCGACGGCGGTCGCCTGGTCGATCTATACCAGCGCATGAGCTTTCTGCGCGTGTTCGACACCAAGTCGATCGCCCTGCAGCGCACCGGCAAGCTCGGCACCTATGCTTCCTGCCTCGGCCACGAGGCGGCCCACGTCGGCATCGGTGCGGCGATGCGGCCCGAAGACGCGTTCTGTCCGATGTACCGGGAATACGGCGCGCAGTTCTACCGCGGGGTCAAGCCGCGCGAGGTGCTGATGTACTGGGGCGGCGACGAACGCGGCAGCGATTTTTCCGGCCCCGCCCACGACCTGCCCTGGTGCGTGCCGATCGCCACCCAGTGTCTGCACGCGGCCGGCGCCGCGCTCGCTTTCAAGCTGCGCTCCGAGCCGCAGGTCGCGGTCAG
>JBGSKT010000443.1:0-6875 GCA_041741075.1 Lysobacterales bacterium | reverse complement strand
TGGCGCGATTGCTGGATGAGCCGGACGCGGTGCCGGTCCTGGCGCCGTTGGCGCTGCGCGAGATCCATTACCGCCTGCTGGTCGGCGCGCTTGGTCCGCAGTTGCGTGGGCTGTGCGCAGTCGATGGGCAAACCCAGCGTGTGGTGCGAGCGATCGAGTTGCTGCGTACCCGCTATGCCGAGCCGCTGCGGATCGAAACCCTGGCGGCAGCCGCGCACATGAGCGCATCGGCGTTGCACCAGCGATTCAAGGCGGTCACGACGATGTCGCCGCTGCAGTTCCAGAAGCGCCTGCGATTGCAGGAAGCGCGGCGGCTGATGCTTGGCGACGGCCTGGATGCCGCCGCCGCCGCGCATCGTGTCGGTTACGAGAGTGCCTCACATTTCAGCCGCGAATACCGGCGACTGTTCGGTGCGCCGCCGAAGCGGGACGTGGCGGTCTTACAGACGATCGAATGACCTTTCAGGCCATTCAACGCCAGAACTGCAGCCGCAGCGTCTGTTCGTTCACTTCATGGTTCTGCACGAAAATATCGCCCTTCGTGCCGCGGGTCTCATTGTCGTAAGTCTCGAAACCGAGAGCGTCCCCGTTCTCCCAGGCGATCTTGTCGCCGATTTCCACCTGCCAGTCGGGGTCGAGTTCGATGATGGTATAGCCGTGATCGTTCGTAAGGATGGCGGCGGCGCCCTGGTCGGGGTCGATGATTGCGATGGTGCCTGTGCGACGCATAAGTTGCTCCTTAGTCTTGCACGGCCGTTCGGCCGCGTCGCCCTGCGCGACGGCTGTCACGCTCCCTGGGCCGCCATCGACCCGCGATCGATGGACGACTTGAACTTAAGCCGTCGACGTAGACAAGATCAATCGAAGAAGCACTATCAGAACTGACAGGGTTGGGGCGTTTTGATGCATCGGGCGAATATGCTCTGAGACTCAGTTCACGCTGGCCAACGCTTGACCAAGCCTCACCGGCAGTTCGGCTTTCATTTCGGGCGACATCGTGGCCACGCCCTTCGGCAGCAGGACGATGACCGTGGAGCCGTAGTTGAAGCGCGCCATCTCCGCGAAGCGATCGAGTCTGATGTTCTGGTTGCGCCAGTCCTTGCGGGTAATGCGATCACCGTAGGCGGGAATTTCGACACCACTCCAGACGGTTTCGACACCGGAGACGAGGAGGGCGCCGACCATCACCTGGCACATCGGGCCGAAGTCGGTATCGAAATGGCAGACGAGGCGTTCGTTGCGCGCGAACAGGCGCGGCACTGATTTCACCGCGTCCGTGCCGACGCTGAACAAGCGACCGGGCACATGCACGGTCTCGCGCAGCGTACCGGCCCATGGCATGTGCACGCGGTGATAGTCGCGCGGCGACAGATACACGGTCGCGAAGAGGCCATCGGCGAATGCGGTCGCGGCGGCTTCGTCTCCGAGCAGCTCGGCGACCGTGAACGACTGGCCTTTCGCCTGGAAGATCCGGCCATCGCCATTGCCCAAGGGGACGATCTCGCCGCACTGGCTGATATGGCCGTCGGCCGGCATCAGCAGTGTTCGCGGGTCCGGAGCCGGGATCCGTGCCCCCGGCTTGAGCGCGCGCGTGAAGAAGGCATTGAAGGTCGGATAGGCGCGCGGGTCGGGCTCCGCAGCTTCGTTCAGGTCCACGTTGAACTTGCGGGTGACGGTGTCGATCAGCCATTGCTTGATCGCCGGGTTGCGCGAATAGGCCAGTCGCCGCGCCAGCGACGACAGCAGCCGGTGCGGCAGCAGGTAGGTCAGCGAGGTGATCAGGCCCATCAGTGGCCTGCCTTGGTCAATGAAATCAGGTCCTCGGCGATGGCTTTGGGCTGGAGCGGCGGCTGGATCACGCCGGCCATCCGGCCCTGCGGATCGAGCACCACCAGTGTCGCGGAATGATCGATGGTGTACTGGTCGGCCGGTGCGTCGTTGCCCAGCGGTACTTTCGCGAAGACCAGCGACAGCGATTTTGCGAACGCTTCCAGAGACGGGATGTCGGCCGTGGCGGCGAGGGTGTCGCGATGGAAGCCGTGGGCGTACTCGCCAAGCTTCTCGATGGTGTCGCGCTCGGGGTCGACCGATACGAACAGCACGCGTGGACGGGTGCTTTCCGGAAGTACCGCCCAGCGCTTCTGCGCCTGGGCAAGTTCAGCGAGCGTGGTTGGGCAGACATCGGGGCAGTAGGTGAAGCCGAGGAAGACCACCGTCCAGTGGCCGCGCAGCTCGCCGGGCACCAGTTGGGTGCGGTCGGACTGTTGCAGGCTGAAGCCCGGCAGTTCACGCGGGGTCGACAGGCGATGCACGGTCTGCAGTTCGGGGCCGGAGGCTGGTCTCCGGTTGAAAACGTATTCGGCAGTCCAGAGGCCGGCGCCAGTGGCCAGTGCGACCAGCAGAATCAGATAAGTGGTGCGGTTGAACATTTCGGTCGGTTCTTTAAGTCATCGCATTGAAGACCGGCCATGATACGCGTGCCATCGCTATACTTGCCGGTCATCCAGAGAAGTCCAGGCCCCCAGACATCGCCATGACCGACGAGTTGCAGACGATCATCGACCTGATCCGGTATGGCGCCAGCCGTTTCAATGCCGCCGGCCTCACCTTCGGTCACAGCTACGACAACGCCCTCGACGAGGCCACCCAGCTCACCCTGCACGCGCTGCATCTGCCGCATGATTTGCCGCCGGTCTACGGCCAGTCGCGGGTGACGCTGGCCGAGAAAGAGGACGTGCTGAAGCTGTTCCTGCGCCGGATCGAAGAGCGCATTCCCGCTGCCTACCTCACCGGCGAGGCCTGGTTCGCGAGCCTGAGTTTCAAGACCGACGCGCGCGCGCTGGTGCCGCGTTCGCCGATCGCCGAGTTGATCGAATCCGGCTTCGAACCCTGGCTGGGCGGCCGTGAGGTGCATCGCGCACTCGATCTGTGCACCGGTTCCGGCTGCATTGCCATCGCCATGGGCCACCACAACCCCGAGTGGCACGTGGACGGTATCGACATCAGTGATGACGCCCTGGCGCTGGCCGGCGAGAACAAGACGCGCCTGCATGCCGAGAACGTCCGCTTCCTGAAGTCGGATCTGTTCGCCGGCCTGCAGGGCGAGCACTACGACCTGATCGTCACCAATCCGCCGTACGTGACCAACGACGAAACCGACGCGCTGCCGAAGGAATATTCCTTCGAGCCCGACCTCGGCCTGCGTGCCGGCGACGACGGCCTCGATCTCGCCCTGCGCATCCTCCGCGACGCACCTCTGCACCTGACCGAAGACGGTCTGTTGATCTGCGAAGTCGGCGAATCCGAACGCGCGCTCAGCCGCCTGCTGCCGGAACTGCCGCTGGCATGGGTCGAGTTCAGGGTCGGGCAGATGGGCGTGTTCGTGGTCGAATGCCGCGATCTGGTGACCTACAACGCCCGCATTCGCCAGTTGGCCGATGCGCGCGATCAGATGCGTGAGGCGGTGTCGCAGCCGTCCGCTGAAGTATCTGCGCAGCAAACGCCCGTGTCGCAAGATGCCGCTGACGCGCCGGCAGGGTTGTTCTGACGCCATGAGCAACAGTTTCGGCCATCTGCTCCGCGTCACCACCTTCGGCGAATCGCACGGGCCGGCGATCGGTTGTGTCATCGACGGCTGTCCGCCGGGGCTGGCGATCTCGGAAGAGGAATTCGCGCAGGATCTGGAGCGCCGCGCCACCGGCCGCAGTCGCCACACCTCGCAGCGTCACGAAACCGATGCGGTCGAGATCCTCAGCGGCGTCTACGAAGGCCGCACTACTGGCACGCCCATCGCGCTGCTGGTCCGCAACACCGACGCGCGCAGCAAGGACTACAACAACATCGCCGCGCAGTTCCGTCCGGCGCATGCCGATTACACCTACTGGCAGAAATACGGCCATCGCGACCCGCGCGGCGGCGGGCGCAGCAGCGCGCGTGAGACCACGATGCGCGTGGCGGCGGCGGTGATCGCCAAGAAATGGCTGGCCGAGCGTTACGGCGTGACGGTGCGCGGCCATCTGTCGCAGCTGGGCGAAGTGTTACCGGATCATGCGTTGGGCGCCTTCGACGGAAATGCGGTCAACGACAACCCGTTTTTCTGGCCGATCGCCCAACAGGTGCCGGCGCTCGAAACCTATATGGATGCGCTGCGCAAATCCGGCGATTCGGTCGGCGCGCGGGTGACCGTGGTCGCCGACGGCGTGCCGCCGGGTTGGGGCGAACCGATCTACGGCAAGCTCGACGGCGATCTGGCCGCAGCAATGATGTCGATCAACGCCGTGAAGGGCGTGGAGATCGGCGACGGCTTCGCGGCCGTCGCGCAGAAAGGCAGCGTCCATCGCGACGAAATGAGCCGTGAAGGGTTTCTGTCGAACCATGCCGGCGGCATTCTCGGTGGCATCAGCAGCGGCCAGCAGGTGGTGTGCTCGGTCGCGTTCAAACCGACGTCCAGCCTGCGTCTGCCCGGGCGCGGCCTGAACGTGCTGGGCGAAGAGGTCGAAGTCATCACCACCGGCCGCCACGACCCCTGCGTGGGCATCCGCGCAACGCCCATCTGCGAGGCGATGATGGCCCTGGTGCTGATGGATCAGGCGCTGCGCCACCGCGCACAGTGCGGGGATGTCGGTGAGATTTCACCGCGAATTCCAAGCACTATCGAAACCGATCCCAAACGATAGCGGCGCGTCGCCGGATATGCCCCCACAGGCAGCGACCCGCCGCAGGTTCAATCAAACAAACCTATTTCTGTAGGAGCGGCGCAGGCCGCGATGCACATCGCGCACACGGCTGATCGCGGCTTGCGCCGCTCCTACACCAGACCATAGCGAGCGAATCGAATGAGCAGGCAATTCAAGGTAGCGGTGGTGGGCGCGACGGGCGCCGTGGGCGAGGTGATGCTGTCGGTGTTGGCTGAGCGCAAATTCCCGATCAGCGAAATTTTTGCGCTGGCGAGCGAACGCTCGGCTGGCGACTACGTGAAGTTCGGCAACGGCGAAGTGCTGGTGCGGGATCTCGCCACCTTCGATCCAACCGGTGTCGATATCGCGCTGTTTTCGGCCGGTGGCTCCATTTCCAAGGAATACGGGCCGAAATTCGCCGCCGCTGGCGCAGTGGTGATCGACAACTCTTCGACCTTCCGTTACGACGACGATGTGCCGCTGGTGGTCAGCGAGGTCAATCCGGAACAGATCCGCAACCGTCCGCGCGGCATCATCGCCAATCCGAACTGCTCGACCATGCAGCTGATGGTCGCGCTGGCGCCGATCCACCGCAAAGTCGGGATCGAGCGCATCAACATCGCGACCTACCAGTCGGTGTCCGGTACCGGCCGGCGCGCGCTGGAGGAGCTCGGCAAGCAGACCGCCGCGTTGCTGAACTTCCAGAGCGCCGAACCCGAGGTCTATCCGGTGCAGATCGCGTTCAATGTGATCCCGCACGGCGGCGATTTCCTCGGCAACGGTTACACCAGCGAAGAGATGAAGCTGGTCTGGGAGACCCGCAAGATCCTCGGCGACGACACCATTCAGGTGAATCCGACCGTGGTCCGGGTGCCGGTGTTCTACGGCCACTCCGAAGCGGTGCACATCGAAACCCGCGACAAGATCACCGCGGCCGAGGCCCGTGCGCTGCTGGAACAGGCGCCGGGCGTCGAGGTCGTGGATGAGCACAAGGCGGGCGGCTACCCGACGCCGGTCACGCATGCGTCGGGTCGCGACCCGGCGTACGTCGGCCGGATCCGCGAGGATATCTCGCATCCGCGTGGGCTCGATCTCTGGGTGGTATCGGACAATATCCGCAAAGGTGCGGCACTGAATGCGGTGCAGATTGCCGAACTGGTCGCAGCAGAAGGCTGACGCCGACGTTGCACACACCGGAGCGGGCGGCTAGAGTCTCCGGGTTAGCTCGGGGGACAAGCGTGATCAAGTACTTGCGGCTCACATTTAGCGTTCTACTGGCAGTGGCGGCCCTAGTGTCGCCGCTGTCGGCGTGGGCGCTCGGGCTGGGACAGATCAAGGTGATCTCCCAGCGCGACCAGCCGCTGCTGGCTGAAATCCCGATCATTTCCACCGATTCGTCCGAGTTGGAAGCGCTGCAGGCGCGTCTGGCGTCGCCCGATACCTTTGCCCGCGTCGGCCTCTCGCCGCCGCAGGGCATCGTCTCCGATCTTCAGTTCTCGGTGGCCCTGGATGCACGGGGTCGCCCGGTGATCCGGGTCACCAGCGCCGCGCCGGTGCAGCAGTCGCTGCTGACCTTTCTGGTCGAAGTGGATTGGGGGCAGGGCCGCTTGGTCCGCGAATACTCGGCCTTGCTCGATACCCCGCAGACCGCCGCAGCGCCGGTACAGCCGCCGATCCAGGAAGCCACGGTCGACGACGGCAATCGGGTCGTCCGCCTTCCGGAACCTGAACCCACCAATCCCCTTGCCGACGCCGCGCCGACAGCGGTACCGCTGCGGCCAGGTGAGCTGACCGACACCTCGCCTGCCGATGCGCTGAGTTCGCCGGTGCCGATGCCGGTCCCATTGCCGGTCGAGACTTCACGGGTCGAGCCGGTCGTGCTTCAGCCTCCACCGCCAGCGCAGCCCCAATCCACCGCTGCGCCTGTCGAAATCGCCGGCACGGGCGAGACCCGTACCGTGCGTCGGGGCGAAACCCTGGGCGGTATCGCGACCGGTCTGGGCCGCGCTTACAGCCTCGATCAGACCATCGTCGCGTTGCTCCGCGCCAATCCCGAAGCCTTCATCGACGGCAACGCCAACCTGCTCAAGGCCGGCGCGGTGCTGCGGATTCCGGATGACGCCAGCATCGCCCGCTATACCCCCGACGAAGCGGCGCTGGTCGTGCGCGAACAGGCGGCCCAGTGGCGCACTGCGGGGC
>JBGSKT010000442.1:0-3202 GCA_041741075.1 Lysobacterales bacterium | reverse complement strand
GGCGACCGCGCTCACCGCCTCGTCCTGGCCGACCACGCGCCGGTGCAGTTCGGCCTCCATGCGCAGCAGTTTCTCGCGCTCGCCTTCGAGCATGCGGCTGACCGGGATGCCGGTCCAGCGCGAGACCACTTCGGCGATTTCGTCGGCGGTGACCTTCTGCTGCAACAAGGTGAAGCCCTTCTGCTCGCCGGCGTGTGCGGCTTCGAGCTGCTTTTCCAGTTCGGGCAGGCGGCCGTACTGGATTTCCGAAGTGCGCGCCAGATCGCCGCGGCGCATGGCCGCGTCCATCTCGGCCTTGGCCTGTTCGATTTCTTCCTTGACCTTGCTGGTGCCCTGCACCGAGGCTTTCTCCGATTTCCAGATTTCCTCCAGATCGGAAAACTCGCGTTCAAGTTCGGTGATGGTGGCCTCCAGGTCGGCCAGGCGTTGCTTCGACTCGGCGTCTTTTTCTTTTTTCAGCGCTTCGCGCTGGATCTTCTGCTGGATCAGTCGGCGTTCGAGCCGGTCGAGCTCTTCCGGCTTGGAATCGATTTCCATGCGGATGCGGCTGGCCGCCTCGTCCATCAGGTCGATCGCCTTGTCCGGCAATTGCCGGTCGGCGATGTAGCGATGGCTGAGGGTGACCGCGGCGACGATCGCCGGGTCGGTGATCTCGACGCCGTGGTGCACCGCGTAACGTTCCTTGAGGCCGCGCAGGATGCCAATGGTGTCTTCGACCGATGGTTCGGCGACCAGGACTTTCTGGAAGCGCCGCTCCAGGGCCGCGTCCTTCTCGATGTACTTGCGGTATTCGTCGAGCGTGGTCGCGCCGACGCAGTGCAGTTCGCCGCGCGCCAGCGCCGGTTTGAGCATGTTGCCGGCGTCCATCGCGCCTTCGGCCTTGCCGGCGCCGACCATGGTGTGCAGTTCGTCGATGAACAAGATGATGCGGCCTTCCTGCTTGGCCAGATCCGACAGCACCGCCTTCAGCCGCTCCTCGAATTCGCCACGGAACTTGGCGCCGGCGATCAGCGCGCCCATGTCCAGCGCGAGCAGGCGTTTGTCGCGCATGCTCTCCGGCACTTCGCCGTGGATGATGCGCTGGGCCAGGCCTTCGACGATTGCGGTTTTGCCGACCCCGGGTTCGCCGATCAGCACCGGGTTGTTCTTGGTGCGCCGCTGCAGTACCTGGATCACCCGGCGGATTTCCTCGTCGCGGCCGATCACCGGATCGAGCTTGCCGGCTTCGGCGCGGGCGGTGTAGTCGATGGTGTATTTGGCCAGCGCTTCGCGGTTTTCCTCGGCGTTGGCGTCGCTGACCTTTTCGCCGCCGCGCATGGCCGCGATCGCCGTTTCCAGGGCGGCGGCGTTGGCGCCATGCTGCTTGAGCAGCTTGCCGATCTCGCCGTTGTCTTGCACACAGGCGAGCACGAACAATTCGCTGGCGATGAACTGGTCACCGCGTTCCTGGGCCAGTTTGTCGGTGCGGTTCAATAGCCGGTTCAGGTCATTGCCGATGCCGAGCTCGCCGTCCTGACCCTTGACCTTGGGCAGGCGCTCGAGTCGCTCGCCGAGGCCGCTGCGCAGCGCCGGCAGGTTGACCTGGGCCTTGCCCAGCAGGGGCCGCGTCGAGCCGCCGACCTGATCGATCAGGGCGATCAGCACATGCGCGGGTTCGAGCAGGTTGTGCTCGCGGCCGACCGCCAGCGATTGCGCGTCGGCCAGCGCCTGCTGGAAGCGCGAGGTCAGTTTGTCCATACGCATTGAGATACTCCATAGGGTGCCGGGGCAGACCATGCTGCCGATGCCAAGCAGATGCGGTGGATTGGCTGGTCTTTCAAGGGTGCGCCGTGGGTCCGGTGAACGCCGGCCCCTGGAAGCGCCGAACACCAGCTCGGCCGATTCAACCCGTTTGACCGATACGCAGCGCTGCGCCCATGCTGCGTTTTGCTGCTGGCTGCACCGTTTGTTTTCCGTCCTCGGCCGGCTGAACCACGCGTGCTAATCTGTTCCCGGCACGCGGTTGGTGTGTCACCCCGAGGGCGGTTGGAGTCGTGATCGAGATACCTGGTTACCGCATCATCAGGGAGCTGGGCCGCGGCGGCATGGCCACGGTCTGGTTGGCGCTGCAGCAGTCGGTCGACCGTGAAGTGGCGCTCAAGATCATGAGCCCGAGCCTGCTCGCCGACCCGAACTTTGGCGAGCGTTTCCTGCGCGAGGCGCGAATCGCGGCCAAGCTGCACCACCGGCACGTGGTCGGGGTGCACGATGTCGGCCGCCACCACGACATCCATTTCATCGCCATGGAATATCTGCCGGGCGGTTCATTCAAGGTGGTCGATGGCCAGCCGCGGGCGCCGACCGAGGTGCTGCGGGTGGTGCGCGAGATTGCCATGGCGCTCGGTTACGCGCACCGCAAGGGCTTTATTCACCGCGATGTCAAACCCGACAATATTCTGCTGCACGATGACGGTTCGGCGGCGCTGACCGATTTCGGCATCGCCCGCGCCAATGATTCGGCCACGCGCATGACGCGTACCGGCGCGGTCATCGGCACACCTTTTTATATGAGTCCGGAGCAGGCGCGCGGGCGTCCACTTGATGGTCGGGCCGACCTGTATTCGCTGGGCGTGGTGCTGTTCGAATTGCTGACCGGGCGGTTGCCGTATGTCGCCGACGACCCACTCGCGGTCGGCATCATGCACATCACCGAGCCGGTGCCAGCCTTGCCGGCGACGCTTTCACCGCTGCTGGCCCTGGTCGAGCGGATGCTGGCCAAGACGCCGGAGCAGCGCTTTCAGTCGGGCGAGGAACTGGCCAGCGCGGTGCACGCGCTGGAACTCGACATTGCCGACGGGCGTTGGCCGCAACTCGGCATGCCGGATGATCTTTATCGCCGCCGCATCCACGCCGAATCGGCGCACACCGTGCCACTGCCGGCGGCGACCACGCCGACCACCCCGGCGCCCGGACGTACCGAACCCGCGCTGGCCCAGGCGGGAACCGAAATCGGCGACGGTCGGGAAGGGGGTAAACGTGCCGAACCGGCGCTCGGCCGGGTCGATCAGATCGGTGCGCTCGATACGTTGCCCGCTAATTACCGGCCGCAGCTTGCCCCGCTGCGGCGGTCTCGGGTCGGCTGGCTGTTGCTCGGCGTGCTGCTGCTGTCGCTCGGACTCGCTGCCTGGCTCGGGCAGGACCGGCTGCGCGCATTGCTGCCGCG
>JBGSKT010000441.1:0-5056 GCA_041741075.1 Lysobacterales bacterium | reverse complement strand
CGCAGGCGCGGCGAAACTGCGCTGGTCCTTGGCCGCGCGGTCACTGCGGTCCTGCACGAACTCGCCATCGCCGGTGGCTTTGCCGTGCAGATCGACAGCGCCGCCGATGGCGTCCGGGCCGACGGCCGCGACGAGATCGATTTTTTGATCAATGCCAACCCCGGCCAGCCACCGCGGCCGCTGCGCAAGATCGCCTCCGGCGGCGAACTGGCGCGCATCGCGCTCGCTATCGAGGTCGCCGCGATCGGCAGCGACGAGGTGCCGGTGATGGTGTTCGACGAAGTCGATTCCGGTATCGGCGGGGCCACCGCCGAAGTGGTCGGCCGCAAGCTGCGCCAGCTCGGTCAGGGCCGCGCGGTGCTCTGCGTCACCCATCTGGCCCAGGTCGCCGCCCAGGCGCACACCCAGATCGCGGTCAGCAAATCCCACCACGAAGGCAGCACCCGCACCGATTTCAGCGTGGTCGCCGGCAAGCAACGGGTCGAGGAAATCGCGCGCATGCTGGGTGGCCTGCAGATCACCCGCGAGACCCGCGCCAACGCCGAGCAAATGCTGAAAAAAGCCGCGCAGGCCGATTGAATCCGGCGCCGTATCCGCTCAGGACTTGGCCTTGGCGCGCACGTACAAAACCATGCGGTGGTCGACGATCTCGTAACCGAGCCGGCTGGCCACCGCCTGTTGCAGGCGTTCGATTTCAGGCTCGACGAACTCAATCACCTTGCCACTATCCAGGTCGACCATGTGGTCATGGTGCTCGCCGCGGTCCAGCTCGTAGACCGCCTGGCCACCCTCAAAATTGTGTTTGGCGACGATGCCGGCGGCTTCGAACTGCAACAGCACCCGGTACACCGTGGCCAGCCCGATCTCGTCGTGGTGATCCAGCAATTGCTTGAAGATCTCCTCGGCGCTCATGTGCTTGCCTTCGGCTTGCTCGAAGATTTCGAGGATGCGCATGCGCGGCAGGGTAACCTTCAGGCCGGCCTTGCGCAGCTCCTCGGTATCAGGCTTGCCGCCCTTGTCGGCGTTGCGCAGGTGCAGCCGATTGCGCAGACTCTTCATGGCACTCACTCCCTTAACCAACGGCGCATTGTAGCGGCAGTGGCCGCTGCCACGTCCCGGCCGGCAGATGAACCAGAGCCTACACCAGCCGGGCCAGCCGACACACGGACATGGTGCGCCCCGCTCGCTCCCCTGTATCATCCGGGGTTTCCACCTATCGCGGGACGGCCGATGCGTTTCCTTCTATTGCTGGCACTGGTATTTGCCTCCGGATGCGCTTCGGTGGTCTACAAAATGGACATCTCGCAGGGCAACCTGGTCGACCAGAAAATGGTCGACAAGCTCAAGCCGGGCATGACCAAGCGCCAGGTCGAAGTGGCGATGGGCACCCCGCTGATCGCCTCGCCGTTCGACCAGAACCAATGGAACTACCTCACTTCGACCAGCCAACGCGGGCGCAAGGCCAATATCAAGAACCTGTCGCTGTTCTTCGACGGCGACACCCTGGCCCGGATCGAAGGCGACTGGCAGCCGCAGGACGAAGATTCGCTGCTGGCGCAATCGGAGGCGCTGCGGCCGAACGGTCAGCGCGCCAAGATCCCCGAAAAGGAAGGCGGCAAGCTCAGCAAAAAAGATCGCAAAGCCCTGGCCAGAGCCGAAAAGAAATCGGCCAAGGCCAAGGCCAAGCAGGCCAAACGCGAGGAAAAGGCCAAACGCAAGGCCGACCAGGCCAAGGCCAAGGCGAAAGCAGAAACCCCTGAAGCGGAGGCCGATGCCGCGCCGGAAGCCGACACCGATACGCCCGCAAAGGCGCCCTAAACACTGCCACGGCGCCCCCTGGAAGCAGGGCAAAGAGTCGATCCGGGATGGTGGGAAAAACCTCAACCGCGCCGCTGGCTCGCCGCCCGCAGCCGCCGCGATTCCTTGGGATCCCGGGTCAGCGCTCGGTAGATCTCCACCCGGTCACCCTCTTGCAGCACCTGATCGAGCCCCACCAGACGCGAAAATATCCCGACATTGTCGGCGCCGATCACCAAATCCGGATGCAATTCGGCGATCCCCGACGCGGCAATGGCCTCGGCCACCACACTCCCCGCCGGCAGCTGCAGCCGACGCAACCACTGCTGTTCGGGCCGCGCGAACGCTACTTCCACGGTGATCCCGGCAGTCGTGTTCATGGCGTTGGATCGCCGTTCGGCAGCGGCGCCGGGATCACCGGCGGCAGCGCCCGCGCCGCCCGGGCGAACTCCGAGACCATGCGATCGGCCAGGCCCTGGAAGCCGAACGCCAGGGCGGAACCGAACAGGCGGCCGGCAAATTCGAAATCCAGCATCAGCTCGACCCGGCAGCCCAGATCACCCAGGGCGTGTAGCGACCAACTGCCGCTCAGGCTGGAAAACGGGCCTTCGAGCAGGCTGAGCTCGATCAGCGACGGCCGCAGCATGCGATTGCGGGTGGTGAACTCGGACTGAAACCCGGCATACTGGAGGTTCAGCCGCGCGGTCAGTTGGTCCGCCGAACGATCGAGTACGCTGGCCGACCGACACCAGTTGAACAGGCGCGGATAGCCCTCCACCTCGTTGATCAGATCGAACACGTGCTCGACCGGACGGGCAATCAGGGCGCTGCGATTGATGCGACTCAACTCCACCTCCCAGCGGCGGCCGCACCGTTAACCGAGCGCGGGCTGCCAGCCATTCGAACCGGCACACGCCAGCCGGCACAATTGTAGCTTCACGGATCAATCGCCATGGCCAAGAAAACCGACAAGGACGAACACCAGGGCACGATCGCGCTGAACAAGCGCGCGCGCTACGAATACCGCTTCGATGAACGGGTCGAGGCCGGACTCGCCCTGCACGGCTGGGAAGTCAAATCGCTGCGCGCCGGCCGGGTCAACATCACCGACGGCTACGCGATGATCAAGAACAACGAAATCTTCCTGTTCGGCGCCCAGATCATGCCGTTGCTATCGGCCTCCACCCACATCCACCCGGACGAGCGCCGCACCCGCAAGCTGCTGCTGCACCGCGAAGAAATCGATCGCCTGGTCGGCCAGGTCGAACGCAAGGGCTACACGCTGATCCCGACCGCCATGTACTGGAAGAACAACCGCGTCAAACTTGAAGTCGGCCTGGCCCAGGGCAAGAAGGAACACGACAAGCGCGACGCCGTAAAAGACCGCGAATGGCAGATCGAAAAAGCCCGGGTGATGAACGCCAAGAACCGCGATGCCTGAATCGCCGCCTAGCCACGACAACACAACGCTTGCGTTCACCGGCATCGACCCTATACTGAGTGGACTTCAGCGTTACCAGTTCAACCGGGGGCGATCGGCTTCGACGGGGGACTCGAAATCGCTGGGTGCATGCCGAGGAGGTAGCTTCCCTCGTAAATCCAGCTGCAAAACTTTAGTTGCCAACGACGACAACTACGCACTGGCCGCTTAAGGCCTAAGCCCCGACTGCGCTTGTACTGGTGTTCGCAAAAGCCGGGTCACTATCACCAGATAAGCGTTGCGTGTGTCTGGGTCGCAACGACGAAAATCCACAGACTGGTGGCGGGCTAAGCGCGCGTTTCGGCATTCCCATCACGAGATCAAAGAAACGCTAAGCATGTAGTACCTGGGACGTAGAGCTTTCGGACGCGGGTTCAATTCCCGCCGCCTCCACCAACAACCAAACCCCAACCGTTCCCGGTTGGGGTTTTTTGTTCGCGCCATCCCGCGCTCACCCTTCGGGCCGTCACTTCGCGACCTTCGGCGCCACTCCTGCGGTGCTCGTCTTGCCTGATAGCGTCGGTTCCCGCGTGTTTGCGAGGGTTCTTGTGGAAACCTGCGGACTTCGCCGGTCGGCCATCTGGCCCGTTCTCGGCGACCTTTCGATCTCTCCTGGCCATTCTTCTCTCCGGATGACCTGACATAGTGACCTCGACGGTATTCCCCGTGACGTAGCGTAGCTCTTTTGCGGCTAACAGCAAGTCAGCCGGCATTGGCCTGCGTTGCAACGGCAGCCTGGCTGATTGAGACCTGCAGGCACGACTGCTTGTAAGCATCCCCGGATCTGGAAATTGAACTGGCATCGGATCGCACCCGAGCTCGATGCCCATTTCTGGCGACCAGCCTGACCGTAAAATCTGCTTGAAGGTCTACCATCGGGCAGACTTTTCGATTGCGTTTGCACGGCTTCGCAGCAGCCCGTAGAACTTCAATTCCGTGCCTTCAATGGTCTTTTGATACCGGGTAGACTCCCACCGCACAGCGCGGCCAGACGCCAGCGCACAAAGTCTGTAATCGGCCGGATTTGGCACAACGACGTGGCCGACCGAGTTCGATCACTCCCGCATCCACCGCCTTGCGGCTCGCTACTCGTGAGCGAGCTGCGGGCCGAACCAACGCAAGGCCATGACCGCCATCACCAACCAACAGCCCGACTTGTTCGACTCTGAAGTCCGTGATATCGCAGCGCTGGTCGCCATCGCCGGTGCGCAGCCCAAGCTGAGCAAGGCGCAGCGCGAGTTCAACACGCTGACCAGCCGCATCCGCCGACTGCGCGACGATATGGCACAATGGCAGGCCTATCAGCAACGCTTTACCGAGCGCTGGATGCAAGAGATGGAGCCGGCGCTGGCGGCGTTGCACCGTGCGGAAATCAATCTGGTCCGGCGCATCGACAGCTTGTTATGCCGTCCGCCAACCGGCGTGAAGCTCAGCCGACGCCAGAAACAGACACTGAGCAATCACCTACTGTTGCTGGTCGATAGTCTATCGGCCGGCAATTCGGATGCCGAGCTGGAAGCATTGCATGACCGCTACAGCGACATCAGTCGCGAGGAACAGCGGATGATGCAGCGCGAGTTGACCCAATCCATACTGGAAGAAGCGTTCGGCGCCGACGTGGTGGCGTCGTTCGAAGGCGACGACAGCGAATCCCTGTTGCGCCACGCGCAAGCAAAACTCGCTGATGCCGCCACGGCCGAAGCGGCCGAGCGGCAGCAACGGGCAGCCGCACGGGCGGCGAAACGTGGCAAACCGACCGCTGCGGAGCGAGCCGCCGAA
>JBGSKT010000440.1:0-3020 GCA_041741075.1 Lysobacterales bacterium | reverse complement strand
CTGCTCGACGCACATCGTGGCGCCAAGGCGGTGGCCGAGCCGCGGATCGAGAATTTCACCTCGGCGCTGGCGCACCTGTCCGGCGTGGTGGTGCGCAGCAAGAGCCTGGTCGAAAACTACGCGCGCGATGCCTATGCCTACGACGTGCTGCTCGCCGCCGACCGCGGCAGCGATGATGGCGTGCTGCGCTTTCCCGAACATCCGGTCGAGTTCGACCGTGCCTTCGATCAGGCCGCGCTCGAAACCCTGCGCGCGCCGTTCGTGCGGATCGCGCTCGGCGACGATGCCGACGCCGTGGTCAAGGGCCTGGTGAACATGGGCGACGACACCAGCAAGGGCCCGGGTTATCTGGCCAAGAGCACCGACTACGCGCCGGCGCTGTGGGTCGCCAGCCCGAACTTCAGCGCGCGCAGCACGGCGCCGACCGAAGTCACCATCCACACCATGCAGGGCACCTATGCCGGCAGTATTTCCTGGTTCGCCAACGCGGCGAGCCAGGTCAGTGCGCACTATCTGGTGCGTTCATCGGACGGCCAGATCACCCAGATGGTGCGCAATGCCAGCAAGGCCTGGCACGTCGGCATCCACAACAACTACACCCTCGGCATCGAGCACGAAGGTTTTGTCGACAACCCGGCCTGGTACACCGCGGCCATGTACAGCGCCTCGGCCAAACTGAGCAAGCACCTGTGCACGGTTTCGGTGATCGACTGCCGCAAGGCTTACCAGGGCGCTTCGTCGAGCGGGGTCAACCCGATCGCCGGGCCGACCGTGAAGGGCCACCAGCATTACAGCAGCCAGACCCACACCGACCCCGGCATCCATTGGGATTGGCCGCGCTATTACAGCCTGATCAACGGCGCGATCGCGGCGCCGCCGGTGATCCTCGACAACTTCGAGGGCAGCGAAGGCCACTTCAACACCGCGCCGACCTATTCCGGCAGCACCATCGGCATCAGTACCAGCTCGACCGCCGAGCGCAGCGATCTGCGTCCGAAGAATGGCGCCTGGTCGGAGCGGATCGTGCTCAATGACAACACCGCGACCACCGCCAACTGGGCGGTGCGCTTCCTGTCCGGCAGTGGTTCTCCCGGCCAGAACACGACACTTGCCAAAGCCGGTGGCCGGATCGGCTTCTGGGCCTACGCCAGCACCAGTGGCGTGACTGTGGCGGTCGGCGTGGACGACAGCGACGGCACCGAGCGCAGCACCCAGCTCGCCCTGCCCTCGAACGCCTGGACCTTCGTCGAATGGAAACTCGACGACCAGGCCCAGTGGAACGCCTGGTCCGGCGGCAATGGCACGATCACCTCGTCCACCACCCTGGACGCGATCTGGCTGTTCAGAAGCCAGGCCAGCACCCCGGTTACGGTCTATATTGACGACGTGCAATACCGGGTGCAGTAAGCCAGTAGCACGGCGTAGCCCGACGTAGCCCGGAAGAAGCGCAGCGGATTCCGGGGTTGGTTCTACTTCCAGCAGCAAAGCCCCGGAATCCGCTGCGCTTCTTCCGGGCTACTTAAATTCGTAAGGCTCCCGAACCGCGCTCACAACAGCGCCGGTACCTCGTCGGACAGGGCATCGCCATAGCCACCGACGATGCGTCGGGTGTACTGGTAGCCGCGATCGATGGCGCGGTAAAACGTGTGCCATTCGAGTAAGCCGATATCGTCGAGCGGTGGGGTCAACAGCAGGCTGCACTGGGCGCGGGCGTCGATCGCCGCGGTCGCCGAGTTGACCATGCCGGCGCGCAGCAGGATCTGCGCCAGGCTCGGCCGGCGCCGCATCTGGAACCATTCCAGTACCAGCCGCGGCAGCGGCGGCAACTGGAACTCATCCATCATCGCCTCGACCGCGTGGTCGCCACCGATATCGACCGCGATCACCTCGCCCTGGTGCAGGTTGCGCATGAAGCCGACCGGTAGGTTGTCGATCACGCCGCCGTCGACGAACACCTCGCCGCCGGACAGCACCGGCGGCAGGATGCCCGGAATCGCGATCGAGGCGCGCAGCCACTGCCATAATTTGCCCTGGCGATGCAGCGCCACCTTGCCTTGGGTCAGATTGGCCGAGACGCAAAAGTAGGGCAGGACCAGGTCCTCGATCTCGCGTTCGCCAAAGGTCTCGCGCAGCAGGCGTGCCGCCTTGCGTCCGCCAACCAGGGCGATCAGCGGCAGGGTGTAGTCGGATAGCGGGTTGGTGTCGTAGAAGCAGCGCCGGAACTTCTCCAGCATTTCCTCCAGCGACCAGCCGGCGGCCAGACCGGCGCCGATCACCGCGCCGATCGAGGTGCCACCGACCGCGTCGATGGCGAAGCCGGCTTCCTGCAGCGCCTTGATCACGCCGAGATGGGCGAAGCCGCGGGCACCGCCGCCACTCAGCACCAGCCCCAGGCTCTGCCCGCACAGCAGCCGGCCGATCCGTGCGATATCGGCGTTATCACGTACGTGGTGCAACTGCGCCCGCGGCCGCAGCCGCTGCCAACGGCTGCCGGCGCCGTATTCGAACTGCCGGTCGTGCAGCAGAATCAGATGCGCCGGCGCGGCTAGGGCATCGTCGGCGGCCGGCTCCAGCAACTCGCCCGGTGGCCATGCCTGATCTGCGGCCCGGGCCAGGTACAATCGGGCGTCGGACTGGCGTCGGCACAGGTCGCGCCAGTCGGGGTCGTTGCCGTCGGCTAGATAGAACAGGAAGCGCACGTCCTTTTCCAGCGTGTGATAGGCCGCGGTGGGTTGGCCGCGGTCGGCCTCGGTCAGCACCTGCACCCGGCCGTAACGTCCGAGGGTCGCGGCCAGGGTGGCGGCGAAGGCGGCCAGGTCGATGCCCGGACATTGCGGCAGCAGGGCAAAAGTACGCGGTGGGGTCGCCCGGATTTCCGGGTTGTGCGGTTCGCTCAAGCGGCGCAGCGCCAGCCGCGATAGCACCAGCAGCGCAGATGGACAGGATTCGCCCAGAGCCTCCAGATCGCCCGCCGACAGCCGCAGCACTTCGCTGTCGCGCAGGGCGCGCACGGTGGCCGC
>JBGSKT010000439.1:0-3274 GCA_041741075.1 Lysobacterales bacterium | reverse complement strand
GCGGCTCGAAGCGATCGTCGCCGCCGCCGACGCGCACAACACCGACCACACCTTTGAAATCGCCGCCGATGCGCTGCGGCTGCCGCCCTGGGACGCGAAGATCGCCACCCTGTCCGGCGGCGAGCGGCGCCGGGTGGCGCTGTGCAAATTGCTGCTGTCCAAGCCCGACATGTTGCTGCTCGACGAACCGACCAATCACCTCGACGCCGAATCGGTAGCCTGGCTGGAGCAGTTCCTGGCGCGCTTTTCCGGCACCGTGGTCGCGGTCACCCACGACCGCTATTTTCTGGACAACGCGGCCGAGTGGATTCTGGAACTGGACCGCGGCCGCGGCATTCCCTGGAAAGGCAACTACAGCTCCTGGCTGGAGCAGAAGGACGCCCGCCTGGCCCAGGAAGAAAACCAGGAAAAGGCCCGACGCAAGGCGATCCAGCACGAACTCGAGTGGGTCCGGCAAAATGCCAAGGGCCGCCAGTCGAAGAGCAAGTCGCGCCTGCAGCGCTTCGAAGAACTGAACTCGGTCGACTATCAGAAGCGCAACGAAACCAACGAAATCTACATCCCGATCGGCGAACGCCTGGGCGACCGGGTGATCGAATTCAAGGGTGTAAGCAAGGCCTTCGGCGATCGACTGCTGATCGACGACCTGAGCTTTGCGATTCCGCCCGGCGCCATCGTCGGCATCGTCGGACCGAACGGCGCGGGCAAATCCACCCTGTTCAAGATGATTACCGGCGTCGAATCGCCCGATGCCGGCGAAGTGGCGATCGGGCCTACGGTCAAGCTCGCCTACGTAGACCAAAGCCGCGACGCGCTGACCGCCAGCAACAACGTCTGGCAGGAAGTCTCCGGCGGCCGCGACATGATCGTGGTCGGCAAATACGAGACCCCATCGCGCGGCTATATCGGCCGCTTCAACTTCAAGGGCGCCGACCAGCAGAAACTGGTCGGGCAATTGTCCGGCGGTGAACGCGGCCGCCTGCACCTGGCCAAGACCCTGATGACCGGCGGCAATGTGCTGCTGCTCGATGAACCCTCGAACGACCTCGACGTCGAAACCCTGCGCGCGCTGGAAGAAGCCATGCTGGAGTTCCCCGGCTGCGCCCTGGTGATCTCGCACGACCGCTGGTTCCTCGACCGCATCTGCACCCACATCCTCGCCTTCGAAGGCAATTCCCACGTCGAATTCTTCGCCGGCAACTACAAAGACTACGACGCCGACCACAAACGCCGCCTCGGCGCCGACGCCGACCAGCCGCACCGGCTGCGCTTCAAGGCATTGAAGTAGTCCCGCGCCGGCACGGGCGTCGCGATCTGCGGAGAGTAGGCTGGCGGTGAGCGTAGCGGTTTTTAACGGCGGAGCCGGTCACCCCAGCGCCGCTACGTATTGAGAAGAAAATGCTGGGGTTGCCCCGGACTTCGTCCGGGGTCACCGCCAGCCTACGAATGGCTCAGCCAAGCTGGCGGCGGGCTTCGATCACGTTGGGCAGCGCGGCGACGCGGTTGAGCAGGCCGCTTAGTTGGCCGAAGTCGTGTACGCGGACCACGAACTGCATTTCGGCCAGGCCGTGATCGGCGTCGAGCCGGGTGCTGGCCGAGAGCACGTGCGCATCGGCTGCGGCGATCGCGCTGGATACATCCTTGAGCAGGCCCTTGCGGTCGTAGCCACGTACCTGGATGCCGACTTCGTAGGCCTCGCCACCGCGGTCGCCCCATTCGACCTGGATCACGCGCTCGGGAGTGCGCGCGAGCAGCGCGCTCAGACTGGCGCAGTTGCTGCGGTGGATGCTGACACCGCGGCCACGGGTCAGATAGCCGGTGATCGGATCGCCGGGCACCGGCTGGCAGCAGCGCGCGATCGTCGACAGCAGGTTGCCGACGCCCTCGATCACGATCGCGCCAGCGCTGGGTGGCCGCGCTCGCACCGGTTCGGCGCTCTGTTCGGGTTTGCCGGTTTTCGGTTGCAGCAGTTCGTGCAGGGCGCGGGCGATCTGACCGGAGCTGACTTCGCCGATGCCGACCGCGACCAGCAGCTCATCCACGGTTTTCAGATTGAAGCGGGGCGGGATCGGGCCGAGATCGAGGTCGTGCAAGCCGACTCGCTTCAGTTCGCGTTCGAGAACCTCTTTGCCGGCGGCGATATTGCGCGCGTGGTCGAGCTTGCGAAACCAGGCGCGGACTTTTTCCTTGGCGCGCGAGGTAGTCAGGAACTGGCGTCCGGCGATCAGCCAATCGCGGCGCGGTTCGGCGACCTTGCCGGTGACGATCTCGACCTTGTCGCCGCTGGCCGGCGCGCAATCCAGCGGCACCAGACGCCCGTTCAATTTGGCGCCACGGCAACGGTGGCCGACATCGGTGTGTACGCTGTAGGCGAAATCGAGCACGGTCGCGCCGCGCGGCAGGTCGATCACCTTGCCCTGCGGGGTGAGTAGATAGACGCGGTCGTCACTGACCTCGGTCTCCATGCCGGCGAGCAGGGCGGCGTCGGATTCGGTATCCGCCTTGGCTTCGAGCATCTGGCGCAGGCCGGCGATGCGGCGTTCGAACGCGGAATCGCCGCCGCCGCCTTCCTTGTAGCGCCAGTGCGCGGCCACGCCGAGCTCGGCGTGCTCGTGCATTTCGTGGCTGCGGATCTGGATCTCCAGGGCCTTGCCGCCGGGACCGATCACCGCGGTATGCAGCGACTGGTAGTTATTGCCCTTGGGCCGGGCGATGTAGTCGTCGAACTCGCCCGGCACCGGCGGCCACAGCGCGTGGACCACACCGAGCGCGGCATAGCAGGTGGCCACGTCGGCGACCAGCAGGCGCACCGCGCGAATGTCGTAGAGGCCGTCGATATCGACCTCCTTGCGCTGCATTTTTTTCCAGATCGACCAGATGTGTTTGGGCCGGCCGGCGACTTCGGCCTCGATCCGTACCGCCTGGAGCGCGGCCTGCAAATCGCGCTTCACGGTTTCGATGAAGCGTTCGCGATCGCCGCGCCGCTCGTCCAGTGCGAGCGCTATGCGGCGGTAGTTGTCCGGCTGCAGATAGCGAAAACTCAGGTCTTCGAGTTCCCACTTGAGTTGCCAGACGCCGAGCCGGTTGGCGAGCGGCGCGTGGATATCGGCGGTCAGCTGGGCCAAGCCACGGCGTTCGGTTTCCGGCAACGAGGCGGCGTGGCGCAGGCGCACCAGTTGCGTCGCGAGCAGGATGAACACCACGCGCAGATCCTTGATGATCGACAGCAGCAGCCGGCGCAGGCCCTCGGCGCCACCGCTGCTGCCGCGTTCGG
>JBGSKT010000438.1:0-2080 GCA_041741075.1 Lysobacterales bacterium | reverse complement strand
CGACGCGCTTGGCCGGGTGCTGTGGCCGGCCGTGCTGGCGGCGGTCGCTTACTGCGCGGCGGTGCAAATCGGCTGGTTCAGGCCGGCCGACGCCGCCGTCTTGCTGGTCAGGGATTATCTGGGGCTGGTGGCCTTGGTCGGCCTCGGCTGCGTCTGGCTGCGCCAGCATCTGCTCGCGGGCAGTCTGAAAGGAAGCGCGGGCAGCATGCTCACCACGCAGTTCACTGCCCGCATCTGGCCGTATCTGGCGGTCTGGGCCGGCGGCTTCCTGTTGGCGGCATTCGCCTTGTGCATGGCGCTGGCGCTCGGCGTTCATGTCCGGCGTCAGCAGCAGATTGACGTAGGCTTTGAGCGCAGCGGGCTCTGGGTGATTCCGGTGCGGCTGCCGCAGAAGCCGGATGCGGCGGCGCCGGTCCAGGCTGACTTTGCGCGTGCCAGGAACGCGCTGCAACTGGCGCGGCCGGGGCTACAGATAGCCGCCGCCTGCGACCCGCCCTGGCGCTTTGAGGGATTCGCGTTTCTCGATCATGATGACGGCAGCACCGCGCTCGGCATGCCGATCACCGACGGATTCCTGCCCATGCTCGGGGTCATCGAAGATGGGCGCGATCTGCGTCCAGACGAAGCCCTGTCCAACCGTGCGGCGCTGAGTCTCGGCTTTCTTCCCGGTGAAATCGCAGTGTTTGAACGGTTGCACGATTTTGTCGGCCGGGTCGGCGCGCTGCGCCTGGGCGTATTCGATCCGCGCCCACGCAAGGTCCTGTTCCAGCCCTTCGCTCCGGCGCTGTGCCAACAGTTCGATCTGTTGCTGCGCGGTGAACGCCTATCCGCGGCAGAACTGGCCCGCCTGCGCAACCTGGTGCCTGGTGTCTATCCGGATGCCGCCATCGGCGAGCCGCAGGCGGTCACGCAGATCTATCGGCAGGCGCTGGCGCCGGTCGATCGCTTGTACGCGCTTTTCGCTGGCGCCGGTTTGAGCGGGGTGCTGCTCTGTTATGCGTTAAGTGCGGTGGTTTGGGCTGCCCTGTTCGCGGCCCTGCGCCGCGAATGGGCGATCCGCGCGGCGCTGGGCGCGAGCCCCTGGCGCTTGCTGCGGCATACGCTCTGGCGGGTGCTGGCCTGGGCGTTGCCCAGCGTGGTTCTGTTGGTGCTGATCGGTAGCGCTGCGCAGCGCGGACTGGGCGCCTGGATACTGGGCTGGCAGCCGCTGTCGGTGCCGGCGATGCTCGCACTCACCCTGCTGCTGCTGTTGCCTGGCGTGATCGGCCTGGCCCTGGTCGCCTGGCGGGAGTTTCAAGCCGGTGCAATCGGTCGCCACTTGGCTGAATCCTGAGAGGTTTCGGCCGCTGACAGTCGTTTTTCGCATCCCACTTCCATTTACCTTGGTCCTCGGCAGGGACGCTGCGCCGAAAAGGCCGAACGTCGCCGCACCGCGCGGTGGTGAATCGTGCCATCCGACGTGGCGGCCAGGTTTGCGATATCGGGTCCGCGCCTGCGGCGCTTGACCCGACCTACGTGACTGGAGCGGGCGTAGGTCGGCCCAAGGCGCGGACGTAGGTCGGCTCAAGGCGCGCAGCGCCGGAGCCGACAATGCCGGTCGCTGTCGCACCGCCTGGCCGAGAGTCCCGCCATCCGACGTGGCGGCCAGGTTGGCGATGTCGGGCCCGCGCCTGCGGCGCTTGACCCGACCTACGCGACCCGAGCGGTCATCCTGGCCGATGCCCGATCAGGGATGCCGCTGCCCCTTTCTGGCGATCTGCGCCTATCATTGGCGGCTGACTGGCTTTGCGGGTGTGCTTGCATGCGAATTTCCATATTTGGTACTGGCTACGTCG
This sequence comes from Lysobacterales bacterium, assembly GCA_041741075.1. Lineage (GTDB taxonomy): Bacteria > Pseudomonadota > Gammaproteobacteria > Xanthomonadales > Ahniellaceae > 0-14-3-00-62-12. Next base: position 245 of record JBGSKT010000438.1, on the reverse strand, counting down.
GCCTGGTCACCGGGGCCTGTCTGGCCGAGGTTGGCCATGAGGTGCTGTGCGTGGATGTCGATGCGGCCAAGGTGGCGGGCCTGAATGCCGGCCAGGTGCCGATCTACGAGCCCGGGCTGGAAGCGATCGTCCGGGCCAATCACCAGGTCGGGCGGCTCGCCTTTGGTACCGACGCGGCGGCGGCGGTCGCGCACGCCGAAGTGCTGTTCATCGCGGTCGGCACGCCGCCGGGGGAGGACGGCAGT
>JBGSKT010000437.1:0-2325 GCA_041741075.1 Lysobacterales bacterium | reverse complement strand
CCGAAAACCGAAAACCGAAAACCGAAAACCGAAAACCGAAAACCGAAAACCGAAAACCGAAAACCGAAAACCGAAAACCGAAAACCGAAAACCGAAAACCGAAAACCGAAAACCGAAAACCGAAAACCGAAAACCGCTCTTACACTTTCAGGACGATTTCGCGGAAGCTCGCTGCGGTGCGATGCCGGCCGCGACTTTCCGGTGGCGCGTCGGCGCGGATCAGTTGGGTGGTGCGGAGCCCGGCACTGGCGGCGGCGTCGAGTTCGGCTTCGATGTCGGACAGGAACAGCATCTGCGCCGGCGCGGTGGCGATCGCCGTGGCGATGCGGGTGTAGGCCGTGGCTTCGCGCTTGGCGCCGATGGTGGTGTCGAAGTAGCCGGACAACAACGGGCAGAGATCGCCGAACACGCTATGCCGGAAAAACAGTTTCTGCGCGGCGATCGAACCGCTGCTGTAGACATGGATCGCATGCCCGGCGGCATGCCAGCGGCGCAGCCATTCGGCCGCGTCGGGATAGACGTGGGCACTGAACTGTCCGGACTCGAAGCCTTGCTGCCAGATCATGCCCTGCAGTGCCTTGAGCGGGGTGATCTTCTGGTCGCGGTCGATCCAGTCGATCAACTGCTCGATCACCGTCTCGATATCGGCAGCGGGGTCGGCAATCAGGCTGCGCACGGCAGCGATCTCGGCGGCGACATCCGGTCGCTGCTGGTGCATGCGCACGAAATCGGCGATGCGCTCGCGCGCATAGGGAAACAGCACCCGGTGTACGAAATCGATGCGGCTGGTGGTGCCCTCGATGTCGGTGAGCAGGGTTGGAAACATCATCAATTGTCCAGCCGCGGAAAACGCCGCGCGATCGGATCGCCGCTAAACTGGGCGACCCAGCCATCCGGATTGGTGAACAGGCGGATCGCGACGAAATACGGGTTCGGCCCCATGTCGAACCAGTGCCGGGTGTGCTGCGGGACGTTGATCAGGTCACCCTGCTGGCACAGAATCTCGAACACCTGCGCGTCGATGTGCAGGGAAAACAGGCCGCTGCCGGCGACGAAGAAGCGCACCTCGTCTTCGCTGTGGGTGTGTTCTTCCAGAAACTTCTGCCGCAGCGACAATTTCTCCGGGTGCTCGGGGGCCATGCTGACCACGTCCACCGCCCGGTAGCCATGTGCGCGCATCAACCGATCGATATCCGGCTGGAACGCCGCCATTACGCTTTCCGGGCTGGCGCCGGGACTGACCCGGGCACGCGGTTGCCAGCGCTCGAAGCGGATGCCGTGGCGATCCAGCTCGCGGGTGATCGCGGCGTGATCGCTGCTTTCCAGGATCGCTGTGCTGCCGTCTTGCTCGGCATAGACGCGTAGTCGGCTCATGCTTGCAATCTCCGTAGATCCAGTTCACAGGCCAGCAGGAATTCGAATGCGTCCAGGTGGCGCCTGGCCTCGGCCAGGTCGGCGCCCCAGGCATACAGTCCATGGCCGTCGATCAGATAGCCAACCATTGCGGGGGTGGTTTCGAACCAGGGTTCCAGCGCCGCGGCCAGGGTCGGCATGTGCTGCTGGTTGGCAAGCACCGGGACGATGCGGCTGGAATCATGGCTCTGGCAACCGCGAAAGGCCTTGAGCAGCTCGTAACCGGACAGTTCGACCTGGCCGGTCGCGGCGAATAGCCGCGAGGCCACCGTCTGCACCCGCGAATGGGTGTGCAGCACACAGCCGATCGCCGGATCGCGGGCGTACAACTGGGTATGCAGCAGGGTCTCGGCGGACGGGCGGTGATCGCTGCCGACCGCCAGTCCGGCCAGATCCACGACCATGAAGTCGGCTTCGCTGAGCCGGCCCTTGTCGCGTCCGGAGATAGTGATCAACGCATGCCCGGCATCCAGCCGCAGCGAAAAATTGCTGCTGGTCGCCGGGATTTGGCCGAGCGCGGCCAGTTCCCGTGCGGTGTTTGCCAGCGCGCTCGCGCCGGAGAGAAATGCTGCCGGGTCGTAACTCATGGGTGATCAACGGTGGCCAGCCCCGAACTATATCGCAAGGCCGCCGGGCCGGCCGTTGCGGGCCGAAACCGGGCGGCTGCGCACACCGGATCGAGACCGGCGGGATCAGCCTGTCGCGTGGATCGATCGACGCTGCCGACGCCGCACCACTCCCTTTGCAGCGCCGGATGCGCTAGCGTGCCGGCATGGACGCACTTTCGTTTCTGGTTGGACTGCTGCTCGCGATTCCGCTCGTGGCGCTCGGCTTCTGGTGGTTGCTCGGGCGGCGAACCACGCAGGCCTACGCCGCCGGCCGCGACAGCCAGGCGGCCGAACTGGCGCGGTC
>JBGSKT010000436.1:0-2517 GCA_041741075.1 Lysobacterales bacterium | reverse complement strand
GTCGCGACCGCAGCGCTGCCGCTGCCGCGCCCTTGCCGTGGCGACGCTGGCTGCTGCTGGTGCTGGCCGCCTTCGTCGGCCAGTTCCTGTCGATGCTGTTCTGGCTCAACGGTTACAAGTACACCAGCGCCTCGGTTGCTGCGATCTTGAACGAGACCGCTTCGATCTTTATCGTATTGTTCGCCTGGCTGCTGCTCGGCGAGGCGGTCAGCCGACGCCGCTTGCTGGGTGCGGCCCTGGCCATCAGCGGGGTCGGCCTGATGCTGTGGTAGCGGGCACACCGACGCTGCTCGCTCCGCCGGAAGCATGCGCGGCGGTGATCAGGGTGCGGCCAACCGGGCGATCAATTCCAGGGCGGCACGCGCCTTTGCATCGACGCGATCGGCAGTGACCTCGGGCAGGTCCAGGCGCAGGCAGGGGCCAGCCTCGGCCAGTCGCGCGCAGAAAGCCAGATGAGCGGCCAGTTCATCTGGTGCGAACAGGCGCGCCGCCACCGTGTCCCGCACCAGGCTGCGGGTCGCGATACCGGCCGATAGCGGTGTCAGCGACAGACTGGCGGCGCCGCGTTCGACGAACACCAGCGCCGCCAGCGGCAACTCGCAGTCGGCGGTGGCGAGCGGGTCTGCCCATTTCAACTGCGGGAAGCGCGGCCGCATGCGCAGCGTGCCGGAATGATCGCTGAGCGGAACCACATCATCGGCCAGGGCGAGCCAGCCGCAAGCCGCCGCCACCCGGGCCAGGGTGGATTTTCCGCTGCCGGAGCGGCCGAGCAGCAGCACCGCCCCGGCCCTGTTGGAAATCGCGCTGGCGTGCAGGGCGTAGACAGCGCGCGTCGCCAGCGCCAGCAGCAGGGCCGGTCCGAGCAGCCATTCCTTACGCAGTTTTGCTTCGGCCGGGACACGCAGACAATCGATGCGGTTGCCGTCGTCGCTGAGCCGGAACACCATTCCCGGTCCAAACTCGACCCGCCGACCGCTGCCATCGGAGTACACGCGGAATGCACGCAAACGATCGCCCAGCCAGCCCTCACCGACATAGGATGGAATCGCCTCAGCCGCTGCCGCCTGCGGTTCACCGAAGGGGTCGGCAACTTCGCGGTCAAGTGTCGTTGGCGTGATCGGCTGCCTGCCAGCCTGCTGTGGCGGCTGCGCGAAATCCAGCAAACCCGCGCCGAACCGGCACTCGATCCCGGCGATCGACAGCACAGTTTCTGCCTGATCGAGCTTCGAAGAAAATGGCGGGTGGAATTGGATCGGCCCGCCGGATGGTGGCAGCGGCACGATCAGGCTTCCGGACTACGGACAGCCCGGGCAGCGTTGCGTTTGGACGCTGCCCGAATCGCCGATTCCGGGCGAAGCCCCCAGCGTGATATCGCGCAGTTCGCCGAGATCGGTCAGCCGCGGCGTCTGGTACGGCAGGCGCAACAGATTTTCCTTCGCCGCAGCGTTCGACATTGGATTGCTTGGATGCACAACGAATCCCGTGAATTGATGGGGGAATCAAGCAGATAAGCGCGGATTGGATGCTAACACAGCGGGTCCCAACCCGGCCTGGGCTCGCCACCAAAGTTCATAACTGATCGCGAGCCATACCAACAACAAATCGGACTCGCTGCGAGGATTCGCCAGGGCTTCGAACAGGGCTGGGGCGTGCACATATTCCGGCCATCGTGCCCGGCGATCACGCAATATGTCTGACACCATATGCGCTTCCCGTTCATACAGACCAAACCGGAAGTAGGATTCAAGGCTACCGGACTTCGGTCGCACCCGCACCGGTTCCGGAATGGCTCCGCGCAGCATTTCGCGGGTGATCCACTTCTGGCTGTCGCCGCGTTGGCTCCAATGCTCCGGCAGCGCCGCCATGAATCGAATCACTTGCGGATCGCGATAGACATAGCGCAGATCGAGGCCACGCGCCGCGGCGAAACGCCGCCCCAGACTCGCCTCCTGGATCGACTCGGGCGACAGTACTGCAGGGCCGGCCCACACCAATTCACCCAATTGTCGTCGCCATTCGGGCAACAACCAGTCGGGTGTCACCGCGCCACGCCGCGCCACTCGCCGCAACCAGGCCAGCAGACGTGGATGAGGATCCAGTTGCTGACGGATGCGCTGACGCAGGTGCCCCCAGGGCGACGCTGCCCGCGCCTGGTCTGGATAGAGATGGTCGCCAAAGTTGCCGGACAGAATGACGTCGGCGCCCTGCTCGGCTGCCTGTTGCATTACGCCGTCTTGCAACCAGCGATAGGGATTGATCAGCGGCGCATCGGGATCGACGGTCCACTCCGCGATGCGCGCCAGCGGCCAATCGGCACCTGCCTGTGTGGACCGGAGTTCAATGCCAAGGCGACCAGCGGTGGCCGCCACCAGCGCGGTTTCATCGGCCTTGGGAAATGCCGGCAGGCACCACGATACCGCCAACAGATCCGGCCGCAGACCGGCACTGAGGGCAGCCAGTGCAGTGGAATCCACACCGCCAGAAAGCAGGACCGCAGGGCGCCGCGCGCCGGCGATG
>JBGSKT010000435.1:0-13976 GCA_041741075.1 Lysobacterales bacterium | reverse complement strand
GTGGCCGGTTTGCGGGCAGCCGGCGTGGATTTGCGGCCGGCCGTTTTGGCCACCTTCTTCGCCGGCGCTGCCTTGCTGCTTTTGGCCGGCCGGGCGGCCGGTTTGGCTGGCGCTGACCTGGACGACTTGGTTAGCTTGGCGGCGATCTTCCTGGCGGCCGGCTTAGCGGTCTGCTTCGGAGCAGCTGCGGTTTTTTTTGCAGTGGGCGTGGTCGCACGCTGGCCTGACTTGGCCGTGCTGGGCTGCGGCCGGGCTGGGGCAGTTGCCGGTGTGGCGGTTTGGCGGGATTTCACCGGCTGTGTCTTGGCTGGCGGCGAGGCCGGTGTTTTCCTTGCGGCAGGCTTTGCTGCCAGTGCCGCCACGCCGGATTTGACCGCCGCCGTCTGGACCGCGGCGCTGCTTCCCGGGGCAGCCCGGGCGGGCGGCGCTGGGGTGCTTGGTTTTGACCTGGCCAGAGCGGACGCAGTGGACGGCTGGGTCTCGCCATTCAACCAGGCCAGCACTTCTTCGGCGTGACCGTCGGGTGCGACCTTTTCCCAGATGCGTTCGATTTGGCCATCCGCGGCAATCACGAAGGTGGTTCTGGCGACGCCCATGTAACTGCGGCCATACATGCTCTTCTCGATCCAGGTGCCAAAACGTTCGCAGATCACATGGTCCGGATCCGGGATCAGTTTGAACGGCAGCAGATGCTTGCGACTGAAACGGATGTGCGACTTTTCATCGTCCGCGCTGACGCCGAAGACCTGTACGCCGGCACCGGCAAACTTTGGCAAGTTGTCGCGGAAGGCACAGGCTTCGCGGGTGCAACCTGGGGTGTCGTCTTTCGGATAGAAATAAAGCACGTAGCGCTTGCCGCGCAGGGAGCGCGAGGAAATTGCGCCAAAGGTCTCGGAAGCGAACGCGAAGTCGGGAACTGGATCACCTGCTTTCAGCATGGCAGTCTCCTGAATATGTCAATTAAGCCGCCGACCGTGGCGACGCCGGCGCAGCATGCCTGATTGCGCCCAAAACCGGAATGGCTTTTAAGGCAAAATCAGCGATTTGTCACCTATTGCGTCACCTGTCTGGCGTTTTTGGTCGGCAGAGTCGGCTCGCCAGTCCGGTGTGAAATCGCCGATCGGGACGGTTCGACCCCGGCCGTGCCCGCGCCTGCACTCCGCTTGGTCCACTTTCGGTCGGGTGGCCGTGACGCCCGGGCAGCGCCGCCGGACCATGCCGGGGCGGGTGGCAATGCGGGTGCCAGCCCTGACCGGTCGGATGTGCCCGACGCTCACTGGGCCGCCATGGCTTCCGGTTCGGTTAGGGACTTTTCGGGCAGACGCAGCCCAAGCAGGAGCGGGTCATGATCGGAACTGCGGTACGCATCCGGCCGGTAGCGCTGGCGGCGGGTGGCAGCATCGGGGGCGGCATCGTATTCGAAGTCCGGACTCTCGTCGGCATTGATATGCCACTCGGCCGCGCCACTCACCAGTGCGGCAAACGCTACCGTCGCCAGGGCGTGATCGAGCCGCCCCGAAGCGCCATCGAACTGGAAACTGTAGGCCGGTTCGCGTGCGTAGACTTCGACCAGATCGATCAGGCCACGGTCGCGCAGCAGGCGCATTGGGTCTTCCTGACCATAGGCATTGAAATCGCCGATCAGCAGTGCGGCTTTGCTGCCGCAGCCGGTCGGGTCAGTCTGCATCCACTCGAATAGCCGGCGCGCCATTTCCACGCGGGTGGCGTTCCAGCAACCCTGACCATCGCCACTCGCCTGGTCGGGTGAGTAGGATTTCGGGCAACTACCCTTGGATTTGAAGTGGTTGGCAATCACCGTAAAGATCTGGCCGTCGGCGCTGAAGCTCTGCGCCAGCGGCAGTCGGGCGAGGCTCTGGAAGGGCTCTGCAGCGAGCACCGCAGCTGCGCCCAGCGTTTGCACCCGGCTACGTCGGTAGAGCAGGCCCACGGTAATCAGATCGGTACCCATCGGACCATCGCCGAAATGGACATAGTCGTAATCGGCCTTGCCTTCGGCGCGCACGCTGTTCAATGCCCCGTTCAGGTCCGCGATCGCGCTGGCGGCGGCAAAACCGTCGTTTTCGATTTCCATCAGGGCGACCACGTCGGCGTCGAGTGCGTTCAGCGCGGCCACGATCTTGGCTCGCTGTCGCTTGAATGCCGCCAGACTTTTTGCGCCGCGCGCGCTGGGGAAGCCGCCGCCCTGGCCATCACCGTTGAAATAGTTGAGTACGTTGAAGCTGGCGATGCGCAGATCGCCATCGATCTCAGGCGGCGTCGCCGGACGCGGTGCCTGCTGAACATCGGCGATCGGCGCCGTCAGTTGCAGGCGCCAGGCCTGCTCGCGTTGTTCGAGTATGCCCTCGATGCCGTGCAACTGACTGTCGACCCGCAGCGGTGATTCCGCACTAAGTGTTTGCGGCAGCATCCACAGTGTTTTTGGATTGGCGCCCAATTGCGTATCGTCCAGAATCAGCCGGGTGCGCAGGTTTTGGCTGGCGCGTTCTTCGGCCTTGCTGCCGGGCGCCGACAGTTCGGTCGGCACAAAGTCACGACCATCGAGGGAGACCACGATCTCGCCGGCGCTGCTTAGTCGGTCGGTGCTGATCACGGTTGCCGGATCTGGCAGGTTGAGCCATTCGGCCTCGTGTGCTTCCCAATCGGTCAGGCTATTGGCCAGGCTCGGCCAGCGGCGCGGCTTGATCGGCGCAGCCGGTCCGCAGGTCACAACCTGGGCGACTTCGACCAGAGCGGTGGTGGTCTCCGGTGGGGTGCCCAGTTCGGCCACCCGACCGCGGACCCTGACCCGTAATCCGGGTTTCAGTCGGGGGCGTGGCTCGGCATAAACGACAAATATGGCTTCGGAGCTTGCTTCGTCCCGATCCTGTTCGGTCGCTGGCGCCTGCACAAAAAATCCACCGAGTCCGCGGGTATTCGCAGTCAGCGTCGCTTCCACCTCGACCAAGCGACCGAGGAGTGGACTCATCAGACCGGTGCCCTGGATGGCAGCGATTGGTGCCGCAGGTCTGCCGCAGGTCAGCGGCCCATCAAAAGCGCGTGGAACGGCTTCGCCGCCGAACTGCCCGCAGGAAGACAGCAACACGGCGACGACGACCATCAACCAGCGGCGAAACCTGCACATGAACAGTGAATCCTGGACTCGAACGGGCTTCTTGTGCTTGCAAGCGCTTCGCGCATCATGCGGTCGGTCAGTTTTCGAGGTTGTCCAACATCCAGCGCACCGTGGCCTTGACCTGGTCTTCGCTGAGTGCCGGGTTGCCGCCGCGCGCCGGCATGATGCCGGCCGCGCCCTGATATCCGTTCACTGCGTGGCTGACCAGCAGTTCGAAACCCTGGGTCTGGCGTGCGGCCCAGTTGGCCTTGGTGAGGGTGGGTGCACCGGCGACGCCGGTGCCATGACAGGCGCTGCACAGTTTGCCGTAAACGAAGCTACCGTCGACACTACCGTCGTAAGCGACCTGGCCCTTGGCCGCTTCGAGTGCCGCGGCTTTGGCGGTTTCCATCGCGGCCTTGCCGGTTTCCCCTGAATAGACCGCAGCGACCGGCGCGATGCGCTGGTCAATATGCGCCGTCTGCTGTGGACTCGGTTCGGCCGGGTGTTGCTGGTAAATCGCGCGGGCGGCGACGATCAGCACCAGGGCCAACAGCACCAGCCCGCCGATCACCAGGGCGAAGTGTTTGAGAAAATTCAGGTCGGTCTTGTTCACGGCGTATTCCTTGGGTGTCTATGGTCGAACCTGGACAAGCGGGCTTGAGTGGACGCGCATTGTAGCGTGGCTGGCTGGCTGCGCAAAAAGCGATTTGGTGTTGTGGGTGACCGCTGGCTGGACCGCGCCGGATGTGTTGCCGGCATGCCTGCACTAGACTGTATGGCCTAGACTCTCGCAGTACCTGCTGCCCTCTGCTTATGTCCACCCTTTGGGAACGTGTGCTGGCCCGGCTCGAGACCGAGTACAGCGAACAGGATGTGTTGACCTGGTTGCGGCCGTTGCAGGTGCAGCAGGAGGGTGACCTGGTCCGGCTGCTGGCGCCGAACGGCTTTGTGCTTGATGTCATCCAGGAGCGTTTCCGCGACCGCATCGAGAGCGTGCTGGCGCACCTCGCCGGGGCACCGGTCGAAGTTCGCTTTGAAGTCGGTTCCAGCAAACGCGCCGCAACGATGCGAAGTGGCCAGGGCGACGCGGAGGCCAGGGCCGGCCAGGAGCCGGTGGTCGCGGTGGATTTCGACAGCCATCTCGATCCGTCCTACACGTTCGACAACTTTGTCGAGGGCAAGTCCAACCAGCTAGGCCGGGCCGCGGCTTTTCAGGTGGCACTCAACCCCGGCCGGCGAGAGTCCAATCCGTTGCTGCTGTATGGCGGTACCGGACTTGGAAAGACCCATTTGATGTACGCCGCCGGGAACCTGATGCGTGCCCGCAGACCGGGTTTCCGAGTGCTGTACCAGCGCTCTGAGGAGTTCTTCATGGCGATGATCCGGGCGCTCAACGCCAAGAACATGGATGACTTCAAGCAGCGTTACCGCAGCGTGGACGCCCTGCTGATCGACGACATCCAGTTTTTTGCCGGCAAGGATCGTACCCAGGAGGAGTTTTTTCACACCTTCAACGCCTTGTTCGTGTCGAACCAGCAAATCATCCTGACCTGCGACCGCTATCCGAAGGAGGTGCAGAATCTGGAGCCGCGCCTGACTTCGCGCTTGGGCTGGGGCTTGCCGGTCGCAATCGAGCCGCCGGATTTCGAGACCCGCGCCACCATCCTGCTGCGCAAGGCCGAACTGAAGGGCGTGGTACTGGAAGAGGGGGTCGCATTCATGCTGGCCAAGCGCATGCGATCGCATGTGCGCGATCTTGAGGGCGCCTTGAACACCTTGGTGGCGCGGGCACATTTCACCGGCCGCCCGATCACCATCGAATTCGCTCAGGAAGCGTTGCGTGATTTGCTGACCGTGCAGGAGCGCCAGCTTAGCATCCCCAATATCCAGAAGCTGGTTGCCGATTACCACCAGTTGCGCGTCGCCGATCTGCTGCACAAGCGGCGCACCCGGCAATTGGCCCGGGCTCGACAGATGGCGATGGCGCTATGCAAGGAGCTGACCGCGCATTCACTGCCAGAGATCGGTGATGCCTTCGGCGGGCGCGATCACACTACGGTGCTGCACGCCTGCCGATTGATCGGAGAACTGCGCGAAACCGACGGCAAGATTCGCGAAGATTGGGAGAAGCTGTTGCGTGCCTTGTCCGGCTGAGGGCAGGAATCCCGGGGAGAAGCTGTGGATAAGCCCAGGGTCAAAAGTTGTCCACAATTGCTGCACAGGCCTTGGTGGCCCTGACCCACAACATATCGTGTGCGTGCGGGCCAACACACACAAGGGTTTGCGGCGTATGCTTGCACTTATCCCCAGGCTTCATCATCATCAACATCTGTATTAAAAAAGAAAGTAAAGCAGACCAAAGACCGGAGCAATGGCCCGGGTTGGCGGGCTCGGTGCCAGCATCGGGCCGGTTTCACAGCATGCGTAATCATGAGGCGGGCGCCAGATGAGATTCACCATTCAACGCGAAGTGTTTCTGAAGCCACTGAACCAGGTGGTAGGCGTGGTCGAACGTAGGCAGACGCTGGCGGTGTTGTCCAACCTGCTGGTGCATGTCGAAAACGGTGTGGTTGGGCTGACTGGCAGCGATCATGAGGTCGAGATGTATGCCCAGGCGGTGGCCGATGACACCGAGGCCGGGGACATCACGGTTCCGGCGCGGAAGTTGTTCGACATTGTGCGTGCTCTACCCGATGGCAGCCGGATCCAGTTTGATCAAAGTGGCGACCGGGTCACGCTCAAGGCCGGACGCAGCCGCTTCACATTGTCCACGCTGCCGGCTACGGAATTTCCGACGGTCGAGGACATCGCGCCGCTCGAGCGGGTGAGCCTGGGCGAGAGTACGCTCAAGGAGCTGATCGACCGTACCAGTTTCGCGATGGCCCACCAGGACGTGCGTTATTACCTGAACGGGTTGCTGCTGGAGCTGCGCGATGGCGCGCTGCGCTGTGTTGCGACCGACGGCCACCGGCTGGCGATGTGCGAAACAGCGGTACCGCTGGCGGTCAAGGCGGAGCGGCAATTGATCTTGCCGCGCAAGGGGGTGCTTGAATTGCAGCGCCTGCTGGACAGCGGTGAGGGTTTGGTCGAAATCGAGTTTGGCAAGAACCACGTGCGGGCGCATTGCAGCGGTTTCGTATTTACCTCGAAGCTGATCGATGGACGCTTTCCAGACTATGAGGCGGTGGTTCCGATTGGCGCCGACCGTACCGTGCTGCTGTCGCGCGACGAGCTACGGGCCTCGCTCGGACGGGTTGGGATCCTGTCAAACGAGAAGTACCGCGGGGTCAAGCTGGAGGTCTCGCCGAATCGGCTGCGGATCGTGGCGCACAATCCGGAACAGGAAGAGGCGACCGAGGAAATCGAGGCGGAGACCAGCGTCGATGGGCTGGCGGTGGGTTTCAATGTGAATTATTTGCTCGACGCCTTGGGTGCACTGCGCGGATTACAGGTGTTGTTGTGCCTGCGTGACGGGAATTCGAGTTGCCTGATTCGGGACGCCGATGATGGTCGTGCCCAGCATGTGGTGATGCCGCTGCGTCTGTAACCCGTTAGGGCGGAAGGGATGGGTCGGTTGAGCAAAGTCGCGACCAGGAATTGTAAAGGCCCCGGCACTAGCGGGGCCTTTTTTCTGGTTGCGGTTCAACCGCCTGGATGGGACGCAGCGGCCAAGGGCCTGACCGACTTGGTCTGATTGGCAGAATCCAGCCGAGGTCGGCGGCACCGGTGGACGTCTGGTCGGGAAGCCGTCGTAAATAGCAGATGGGTCGGGTGGAGGAATGGGACGGAATGTGGATCAAGTCGTTACGCCTGAACCGCCTCAGAATTTTTCCTAGCGCCGAGCTTGCTCTGGGGTCGGGGATGAATGTGCTGGTCGGCGACAACGGTGCCGGCAAGACCTCGGTGCTGGAAGCCGTGCATTTGCTCAGTCGCGGACGGAGCTTTCGCAACGGCCCGCGCGACGCCCTGATTCGGCGGGGCGAGGACCAGGTGCAGGTGTTTGCCGAGATCGAGTCGGCTGCTGGTAACTGCAGGCTGGGTTTGGGGCGCGGTGGCGGAGTGTTCAGCGGGCGGGTCAACGATCGGCCGGTCGAACAATTGAGCGAATTGTTCCGGCACTGCAAGGCGGTTTGTTTCGAGCCGGGTTCGCATGCGCTGATTTCCGGCGGTTCGGAGCAGCGCCGCGCGCTGGTCGATTGGGGCTCGTTCCACGTGGAACCGGCTTTTCTGGACAACTGGCGGCGCTATCAGCGCGCCCTGCGACAGCGTAACCAGCTGCTAAAGAACCAGGCAGATGAGAGAGAAATGCAGCCCTTCGAGCACGAACTGGCCAGGGCAGGGGTATTGCTGACGCAGCATCGGGAGAGTTACATCGGCACGCTGATGGGAACGCTGCCGCAGGTGGCAAACGAGCTAATGCCGGAATTGGGCCGCCCTGAACTGGTCTGGCACGACGGTTGGCGATGCAGTCAGCCAGCCAACCTGGAAGCCGCACTGGCGTTGTTCGCCACTGGCCGGGAGGGCGACCGTCAGCGGGGCCATACCCGCCACGGGCCACATCGCGCCGACTGGACGCTGTCTTTCCAGGAATTGGGGCAGCGCGAACATTTTTCGCGCGGTCAGGAAAAGCTGGCCGCCCTGCTCATGGTGCTGGGTCAGGCGCAATTGCACGCGCAGCGCGAGGGTGAGTGGCCGATCCTGTTGCTGGACGACCCGGCCAGCGAACTCGATGCCGGGCATTGCGCCCAGCTGCTGGACTGCCTGCATCAAAGTGGCGCGCAAACCCTGTTGACGGCGACCAGCCTGGACAGCCTGCCGCTCCGCAATGCCCACCAGGCGCGCCTGTTTCACGTGGAACAGGGCCGGGTCCGTAGCGACAGCTGATATACTCGGTGGCCCAGAACCAATGTAATTTCCGGGCAGCAGCCAGGCTGGATAAGCGCCGCGCATCCGCCATTCATCACCGTCGCCAAATGAATGCCCAGCACTTGTCCACCCAACCCACGCCTGGCAATCGCCAACCACTCAATCGGACCACGTGATGGTCAGTGATGGACCCAAACTGATGAGCGAAAACTACGATTCCGGCAGTATCAAGGTGCTCAAGGGACTGGACGCGGTGCGCAAACGTCCGGGCATGTACATCGGCGATACCGACGATGGCACCGGCCTGCACCACATGGTGTTCGAGGTGGTCGACAACGCCATCGACGAAGCCCTGGCCGGACATTGCGATCGGGTTCTGGTCACCATCCACCTGGACGGATCGGTTTCGGTTCTGGACAACGGCCGCGGCATCCCGGTCGGCATGCACGAAGAAGGCCGTTCAACCGCCGAAGTGGTGATGACCGTGCTGCACGCCGGCGGCAAATTCGACGACAACAGCTACAAGGTTTCCGGCGGCCTACATGGCGTCGGCGTTTCCGTGGTCAACGCGTTGTCGGCCAGATTGTGGCTGGAGATCTGGCGCGAAGGATTCCACCATCGTCAGGAATACCACCTGGGCGAGCCGCAGTACCCGCTCGAACGCCTGGAGGCCAGCAACCAGCGCGGAACCCGGGTGCATTTCCTGCCCAGTCCAGAAATTTTTTCCGACGTTGAATTCCATTACGACATCCTCAGCAAGCGACTGCGCGAACTGGCCTTCCTCAATTCTGGGTTGGTGATCGAATTGCTCGACGAACGTGGCGAAGGCCGCGGCGAGACTTTCCAGTACCAGGGCGGCATCCGCAGCTTCGTCGAGCACCTGGCCCAGTTGCGCACGCCCTTGCACCCGCAGGTGGTCAGCTTCATCGGCACCACGCCCGAGGGCATCAGCGTCGATGTGGCACTGCAATGGACCGACGCCTATGAAGAGCGCATGTACTGCTTCACCAACAATATTCCACAGAAGGATGGCGGCACCCATCTGGCCGGATTCCGTGCAGCCCTGACCCGCACCGTCGGCAACTACATTGAAAGCGCCAATCTACAGCGCCAGGCCAAGGTCAATCTGACCGGCGACGACATGCGCGAAGGCATGATTGCGGTGCTTTCGGTCAAGGTGCCGGACCCAAAATTCAGCTCGCAGACCAAGGACAAGCTGGTTTCGTCCGAGGTGAAGAGTGCGGTGGAATCGGTAATGGGCGACAAGTTACGGGACTTCCTGCAGGAAAACCCGCAGGTCGCCCGCGCCATTTGTGAAAAGGTGGTGGATGCCGCCCGCGCCCGCGAGGCGGCCCGCAAGGCACGCGAACTCACCCGCCGCAAGGGTGCGCTGGATATCGCCGGATTGCCCGGCAAGCTGGCTGATTGCCAGGAGAAGGATCCAGCCCTATCCGAACTGTTTCTGGTCGAGGGTGACTCGGCCGGTGGATCGGCCAAGCAGGGTCGCAATCGCAAGACCCAGGCAATTCTGCCGCTGAAGGGCAAGATCCTCAACGTCGAGCGTGCGCGCTTCGACAAGATGCTCGGTTCGGCAGAAGTCGGCACCCTGATTACCGCCCTGGGCTGCGGCATCGGCAAGGACGAATTCGATATCGCCAAACTGCGCTACCACCGCATCATCATCATGACCGACGCCGACGTCGACGGTTCGCATATCCGCACGCTGCTGCTGACCTTTTTCTATCGCCAGATGCCGCAGCTGATCGAAAATGGCTACATCTACATCGGTCTGCCGCCGCTGTACAAACTGAAACAGGGCAAGCAGGAACTGTACTTGAAGGACGACGAAGCGCTGGCCACCTACCTGATCAACAACGCGGTCGAAGATGGCAGTCTGATTCCGGCCGAAGGCGTGCCGCCGATCCAGGGAGCCGCGCTGGAAAAACTGCTCAGCGACTACCAGCACGCCAAAGACCAGGTGTTGCGCCTGCGCACCCGGGTTGACGGCAACCTGCTGGACGCGCTGATCGCGGCGCCACCGTTGACCGAGGCGCTGATGCAGGAGGCGAGCGAGTTTCAGGCCTGGGCGGAAAATCTGGCCAAAGGGCTGAACCAGAGCGGCCTGGGCCGCGCCCGTTACCAATTCACTACAGTCGCTGCCGCGCCTGCGCAGCAGCAGACCGCCCAGTTGCAGATCCGTCGTCAACACCATGGACTGGCCAGCGAAAGCATCCTCAGCGGCGCTTTCTTCCGTTCCGGAGACTACCTGCCAATTCTTAGAATAGCCAGCCAAATCAATGGCTTGATAGGGGATGGCGGGGTGGTCAGACGGGGCAGCAAGCAGCAGTCGATCCGCTCCTTCGCCGAGGCCCAGGCCTGGTTGATGGAAGAGGCCAAGAAAGGCCGGACCATCCAGCGCTTCAAAGGTCTGGGTGAGATGAATCCGGAACAGCTGTGGGAGACCACGGTCAACCCGGACAGTCGCCGACTGTTGCAGGTTCGCATCGAAGATGCGGTTGCCGCTGACCAGATCTTTTCCACCCTGATGGGCGATGTGGTCGAACCGCGGCGCCAGTTCATCGAGTCCAACGCGCTGCGCGTGAGCAATCTGGATGTCTGAGTCCCACCGCAAGGCACGGTCGCCCGCTTTGACCGCTTGAGAGAACATTTCGGGCTGCAGTCCGCAGCACAACGCATACCGTGGAGGGGATACCAGTGTCTGTGCATCGTCGACCCGGGTATTCGGCTCTTGCGCAAGTGTTTAGAACAGCTCGGCCTGCGGCGAATCCACCATCGGGCGCCGGAAGTCGGCACAGGACAGGACAACCTGCTCATTGCGCCGGTCGATGCCAAGACGTCGGCAGGCCAGTTCGAAACGTTGCCGGATCAGTTCGGCGAAGACACCCTCACCGCGCATGCGGGTAGCGAATCGGCTGTCGTTGTCGTGACCGCCGCGCATCTGCCGGATCAGGCTCATGATATGCGCAGCGCGTGCCGGCTGATGCACCGACAGCCATTCCCGAAACAGTTCGGAAAGCTCGTGCGGCAGTCGCAACAGCGTGTAGCTGGCGCTGCTCACACCGGCCTGCCGGCAACGTTGCAAAATACTTTCGATATCATGATCGGTCAGCATCGGGATGATCGGCGCCACGAACACACCGACCGGCACGCCCGCCTGGTGCAGCCGGGCCAGACATTCGATGCGCCGGTGCGGCGCGGTGGCGCGCGGCTCCAGGCGGCTGGCCAGGCGATTGTCCAGGGTGGCGACCGAAACGAACACCTGCACCAGCTGTTCGCGGGCGAGCGCGCCGAGCAGGTCGAGATCGCGTTCGATCAGTGCGTTCTTGGTGATCAGGGTGACCGGATGGCGGCAAGCCAGCAACAGCTCGAGCAGGCCGCGGGTGATGCGGTGTTCGCGTTCGATCGGCTGGTACGGATCGGTATTGGCGCCCAGATTGATCACCGCCGGACGGTATCCCGGACGCGCCAGCTCACGGCGCAACAGCTCGACCGCATTGGTCTTGGCGAACAGCCGGGTCTCGAAGTCTAGACCCGGCGACAGATTCAGGTAGGCATGGCTAGGACGCGCGTAACAATAGACGCAGCCATGCTCGCATCCGCGATACGGGTTGATCGACTGATCGAACGGAATATCCGGGGAGTGGTTGCGAGAAATAATCGAACGGGCGCGTTCGACCCGCACTTCGGTGGCCGGTCGCGGCGCCGAATCTGGCGATTGAGACCAGCCGTCGTCCTCGGCCTCGAAGCGCACCGGCTCGAACCGACCTTCGCGATTGCTGCTGGTGCCGCGCCCCTTGATGCGCGCATGCTCGGGAGGTTTGGTAGCCATGCTTGCCGACCCGTGACCGGATGCATGCTAACCCGAAGCAGCCGACGCGCGCGCATAAAAACGGGCGCGACCAGCAGGTCGCGCCCGTCGGTCAAAACCCGGTCGCGGCTTAACGCGGCGCCAGCGCCACGTCACCCAGGCGGATCGGGCGGACGCCGTCCATGACCAGCCCATAGCTCACCTTTTCAAAGGTACGGAAGATCATCACGTGGCCTTCGAACTCCGGCGGTACGGTGTACTTGGAATCCTCGTTGCCAAACACCGTGCGCAGGTCGTTATCCGCGTATTTCACATCATCACGCTGGCGGTGCGCCGGCTGGTACAGGGCATAAACCTGGCCGTTGGCGACGCCATCGCGGGCGCCACGGGACAGTGCAACCAGCCGCTGCGGACCGGTAAAGGTGTTGGTTTCCGAGACCGCCAGCACGCGCATATTGTCCGGCACCCGCTCGGGTGCGCGCGGCACGAAATTGGCGTCGTAGGGGTTGCGCTCCGCAACCACCACCAGGTCTCCCTTGCGCGCCTCGGTGGTCATTTTCAGCACCTTCAACGTGCTCGGGTCGCCGCTCTCGATCACCTGCGCACGCGCTACCTGCTGCAGTTCTACACCCAGCACCTCCTGGCGCTTGCGCAACTGCAGGTCGTCGGTGTTTTCCAGCCACAGGCTGGCCAGGGTCACCTGGCGCACGCCGACATTGTCGGTGCGCTTGAATCCCCGTGGCGAATTTTTGGTCCACGGAAACTTGGCCGGGATTTCGCGATAGGTAAAGGTGCTGCGTACGATGTCTACTTCATCACCCGGGCGCAGATTAAGCCCGCGCACATAAACGATGTCACCGTCGGCACCGAGCAGACGCCCTTCGGCTTCCTCGACCACGTACGGCAGATCCTTGGACTCGGCCACGCTGACCACACGGGTCTGCTGGAGAAACTGGCGGATGTCATCGAGCCGAATGGCGCGGACCGCGTGCTCGCCGCCGACATCGCGCATCCGCGGTGACAGTCTCACCGTACCGGCTGGTCCGGCATTCCTGACCAGCCGCGGTTGCCCATCGAGGTAGACCAGGCTGAGCTGGTCGCCGGGATAGATCAGATGCGGGTTTTCGATCTGGCTGTTGGCCTGCCAGATTTCCGGCCACAGCCACGGGCTTTTGAGAAAGCGCGCGGAAATGTCCCACAGCGTGTCGCCCTTGACCACGGTATAGGTGTCCGGATGGTCACTGCGCAACTCGGGCCCTGCGGCAAAACACGTTGCAGACAGCAGCGATACGGCAAGTATTGCAAGCATTCGTTTAAGCATGGCGGCTAAGGTCCTGATTTGCCAACGGACTGCGGCGAGTGTAACCCAAATTATGGCAACTGAGAATCGCCCAGGTGCAGCTTTCCCCAAAGGCCCAGGCCAGCACGTTAGCGGGGCATGGAGTGTGACCGCAAGGCCGCCGCCGAAACGAGGAAGCGATCAAGGAATCGGTGATTCCTCGAGCGCATCCGGTGCCGCCGCCGGCAAGGCCACCAGCAAGGTCTTGAGACCGCCCAGCCAGGCCTTGAGCCGGGTCGCGGAATCGGCGCCCAGGCGCAACATCAGCTTGTGCCCGACCGAGGCCGACTCAAAGGCCGGATTGGCAAACTGGAAACGGCCGTTGACCGGCAGCAACTCGATCGCCGAATCCGGCTCCGGCGCCGCCAACAGATGATCGATGACCACGATCAGTCGGTCGTTGAAGTAACCGTCTGGATAGCCGAGTTCGCGATAAGCCTGCTGAAACAGCGGATACCAGCGCCGATAGAGGTGCACCACGGCGGCCTGATCGAGCGTGGTCAGGGCGTTGACCGGGCCGCGATAACGCGCGCTGTTCTGCGCCGACAGAATCGTCTTACCCTCTGCTTCAAGGACCAGCAGCTTGCCAGCGAGCGGACGCAGCGGCAGGATGTTGGCGGTGATCCTGCGATTGGGCAGATTGTCCACGCTGGCAACGAATCGTTCGATCAGGTGCTCGCGGACCAGCATCGCCAACAGCGAGTCATCATTGAACAGCGCGGCCAGTGCGGTCAGCAGATCGGCATCGCTTGCGTGCAGCGCCGGCAACGGTGGCAGGGCCGGCCTGACCTCCGCCACCAACGGCGGCACCGGATACTGCGGCTCGG
>JBGSKT010000434.1:0-15425 GCA_041741075.1 Lysobacterales bacterium | reverse complement strand
CGCGCAGCCGGCCGAGCCCGAATCCACTGCCAGCGCCGCCGTGGTGGAAGATGGCGGCGCCGATGCAGAGCAGCCGGCCAGCACCGCTGGCCGCCTCGGCAAAACCCCGTATGCGGAAGCGCTGCGCCTGGGGCAGCGTCTGTTTATCGTGCCCGGTGATTACACGGTCAAGCTGGAATTGAACGGCGCCAGCAGCGTAGCTAAATTCCAGGTCAAAGCGCCGGAGCCGTTCAAGGCGCGCGCCAAGCCAAAGCCCAAACTGCGCGGTCGCGAGGACTGAAATGTTTCCCGATCTCGGCACCTCGGACATCGCCCACGCTATCCAACTGGCGTTGGCGCCGGTGTTTCTGCTGACCGCGATCAGCGCCCTGCTGGCGGTGATGACCGGACGGCTGACCCGAATCGTCGATCGCGCCCGCGCGCTCGAGGCGAAGGTCGCGGTCGATCCTCAGGAGTTGCAGTGGCTGGGTACCGAGCTGGTGCTGATCGCGCGGCGCGCGCGCACCGTCAGCGCCGCGATCGCGTTGTGTACAACGACCGCCCTGCTGGTCGCGGCACTGGTCGGCACGCTGTTCGTGGGAGCATTTCTCGGATATCCGGCGGCGGTGCCGATTGCCTTGTTGTTCATTGTCGCGATGCTGACTCTGATCGCCTCGCTGACGCTGTTCCTGCGCGAAGTATTCCTGGCCACCGCCAGCTTGCGTTTCGGCGGTGCCAGTCTGCGCGAACTCAGTCGGGGTGCCGAACGCCGGTGACGGCGTCCGTAAGACCCGGAATCTCGCACCCGAGCCAAATAATCGGCCCGCGCTCTCGACCAGGGCGTCGGCATCGCGGTCGGTTTGGGATGATCCGCGACGACAGCATTGCCGACAGCGAGGCGCCAGAGAGCGAGCGGTGTCAGAACTCTTTCCTGTGCTACACTGATTCCGTGTTCTATGGAGAATGTTTCATGGCCAATCTCACACTCAGTCTGGACGATGGCTTGCTTCAGAAATCCCGTGAAGCGGCCTTGCGCGAGCACACCTCGGTTAACGCCCTGGTACGCGAGTACCTGGTTCGGTATGTCGATGCCAAAAGCCGGCGGCTGGAAGCCCTGGACACGCTGGATGCACTCGCCGGGCGCAGCGCGTCGGCCAGCAGCGAGGCGTGGACCCGCGACACCTTGCACGAGCGCAAGGCCGATTGACGGGTGCGCGTTTTCGTCGACACCAACCTCTGGGTGTACCGGCTCGACCGGCGTGAACCGGAGAAGTCGGCGTTCGTTCGGGAGTGGCTGCGCGGCGTGGCCGGTGAGCACGAGATTGTGGTGAGCACCCAGGTGCTGATCGAGCTGCGTTCGGTATTGACCCGAAAACTAAAGCCGCCGCTGCCGCCGGATGTTACCCGGCTTGCGCTCGAAGTGCTGGCTTCCTTCGATGTAGTTGCCACCGATGCGCATCTGGTCCTTGATGCGCACGAGTTCGCGCAACGCGAGCAGCTTTCCTGGTTCGATGCCCTGATCGTTGAAGCGGCGATGCGCAGCCACTGCGACCTCCTTTACAGCGAGGACCTGAGCCACGATCGACGGTTCGGCGGGCTCACGGTACGCAATCCGTTTGTAGAGGCCTGACGCTCTCAGCGCTTGCCACCCGCTTGGTCTTCCTCCCGTTTTTGCCGGTACTGGTCATAGGAATCGCTGGCCGCGGCCAGGCAACGCTCGCGGTCGTCCGCGCTGATGGTCCGCTCGCATTGTTGCGCCTGGTAGCCCTGCAGGGTTTCATAGACCTGCCGGTTGGAACAGCCGGCCGTGCTCAGCGCGAACAGCGCTGCGACCAGCACCGCGAGCGGCGCAAGGCGGATGGGAAAAACATTTGTACGGACCTGCATTGGCATAAGGTTTCCCTGGCCGGCGGATGAACAGTATAGCGACGCCCTGCGCTGACCGGCAATCCGTGCCCGGCTCGCGTTATTCGAAGCCGTCGCCAAATACAAACTCCACACCCAGGCAGATTCCCGGGGTCTGCACGTGGCTGAGCACGATATCGTCGATCCACCAGCCCGCGGCACTGACCGCGTTGTCGGTCGAGAACAGCCAGCGCAGCCGAATCGTTCCGGAGTACATGCCGAGGTCGAAGGTGTAGGGCTGCCAGCCCAGGCTGCTGCCGGTGAAGGCGGGCTGATTGTTCGGGAAGTTGCAGGCGTCGCCGCTGTTCTGGTTGTTCATCAACGCGGGGTAGCCGCCGACCGGGTCGATCGTCTGCCAGTTGTTGCCGCCGTCCGTGCTGATCTGGACCAGGCCGGCGTCCCATCCGCCTTCGATGTTGTAGCGGGTAAAGAAACCTAGCTGGGCACCGGCGCCTGCGGTCAGTTCCAGGCTGGGACTGGACAGGGCCAGACAACTGCCATCCGGGTAACTGGAGAAGTAGCTGCGTACTCCGCTATGCGCGAGATCACTGACCACTTCCCAGGCCAGATGGCGGTTGGCACTGGTCGCGTCGAGCAGGGTATCGCCAATTTCGGCGCCACTTTGGAAGTCGCCATCGGCCAGCGGCCCGACCGGGCTCAGCGTGAGGATGGCGGGATTGGCCGCGGCGCTGCCATTGCCCTGATCGAATGCCTGCACACGGTAGCTGTACTGGCTGCCGTGCTCGACGCCGAGATCGGTGTAGCGGGTGGCGCCGAGTCCGGTCGCCAGGGTGAGCGCCTGGGCTGGATCGAAAACGGCCCCTGTGCTGCGCTCTACCCGGTAATCGATCGGCCCGGCGCAGCGGGCGCTGGCCGCGGGCCAGGACAGTTCGACCGCGCACTGTGTGGTCGAAGGCGAACTGGCGCTGGCCAATCCGGAAAAATCCGGCGGCGCGGTGCAGATGCCACTGGTCTGCGCCATCTGGCAAGCGGAGAATCCGGATAGGCAGCGGCCATCGGCGCTGACCGCGCGCACCCGATAGCCATAGTCCACTCCGCCGGAGACACCGCTGTCGAGCCAGTTGGGACTGGCGAGTTGGTCCGCGATCAGGGTCTCGGCGGCGCCACAAGCACCGATCGTCCGGTGCACCTGGTAGCGCGTTCCGGTGGCGCCGGCATCCCAGCTGAGCGCGATCTGTTGGTCGCCAGCGGCGCTGGCGAGCAGGTTAGTCACATCCGCCGGACCGTCACAGAGCGCTGGCCGCAACACGAACAGCCCGGCGCTGATATCGCTCAGAATCACCGTGCCGCTGGCGAAGAAAGGGTACACGCTCCAGGCGCCGCTGGTGCCGGCGGCATTGCTTTCCGGATGGCTGTCGAAATAACCGACCTCGGTCAGTACGCCGGCGTCGATGGCGGTCAGATCGAGTATGCGCAGCCCGGCCCGGTAATTCGATTGATAGGCGTAGCGGCCCTTTACGTACAGATTATGGTCGCTGGCGGCGATCGGTGCGGTATAGATGGCATGCAGCAGCGGCGCGTCGAGGTCGCTGACGTCGAATACGTAGGTGCGGGTGTTGTGGCCGAAGTTGATCTCGTCGGTTTCATCGTCGACCAGAAAGTAGCGCGCGTCTTCACTCAGCCAGCCCTGGTGGGTGTAGCCGCTGCCGGCGTAGCCGGTGCGCGAGATCTGCACCGGGTTGGCCTTGTCGCTGACATCGACGATGGTGACGGTGTCTTCGTTGCTGGCCAGGCAGATATCGTGGCCCTGATAGTCGGAATCGGGGCCCGGATAGCTCAGGCACTGGGCGTCGTGGGTGTAGCCGTCGGCGCTGAAGCAGCCGGCAAAGCCGGGTTGCAAGGGATTACGGATATCGATCATGTGCAGGCCGCCGGCGCAGGTCTGCGCTCCCTGGCGTGAGCCCACGGCGAAGGCAAAGCCGCTGTCGGTATCGATCACGATGTTGTGCGCGCGGCCGAAGCGGGCGTAGTGGGCGTCCTCGGTGAATAGCGTGCCCGGGCTGCCCGCGGCCCGCAGGCGTCTGAGGTCGAATACCTGCATGCCGTGATCGGGCGCTTCGGAAACGATGAAGGCGTAGTAGCCGCGGGTCTTGATATCGCGCCAGGATGAATCGCTGCTGTGGGTGGGCAATCGTCCCAGTCGCTGCGGAAACTCGGGATCGCTGATATCGACCATGGCGGTGCCATTGGCGAGTCCCATCAGCGCGTACTCGCGCCCGGTGTCGGGATCGGTCCAGCCCCAGATATCGTTGCCCGCGCTGCTGCCGAGATCGGCGTTGCCGATATGCGCCAGCAAATCGACATTGCTGCACGGAAAGCTCTCGGCGACACCGCCGGTGCAGGGCGCGGCGTGGTCGGGCGCGGGCGGGACGGGAGCGGCACCGAGCACGCGGCAGCCGAGCAATCCGATCAAAAGCAGTGCACGCATGGGACAGTGGCCGGGTCAAGTCAAAGTACGCCAAGGGTAACCCGAATCCACAGCGCCAGCCGCGACCGGGCTCGCAATGTCCGATCGCAATCCAGCCAACGTGATGGGAGCGCCGAGCACCAGCTCGGCAGTCTGTGGATGCGCCGTGCAGCTGGCTTCGGGCGAACATCCCGGATTGACCAGCTCCGCTGTTGAGAGCCGCTGCGCTTCATCCGGGCTACTTGCGAAAAGCGTCGTCGTCCCGGTGAACGCCGGGACCCAGTGCCGTTGACTTTCGCGCCGCATTCCACACTGGGCCCCGGCGTTCGCCGGGGCGATGGATTTTGGTGCTTTGTCGGGTGGACGGTGGATGCGCTGCGCTTATCCATCCTACAAGAGCGCCTCCCAATCGGAGCGGCGCGCGAGGGCCATGCTGGCGTCAACCCGAGCGGTCGGACATCGACGCCGATGTGGCGTCGATGTCCGATGCTGTCACTGCCGCCAGAAGGTCTTCAGCGCCTGTTCGGCGCCGTCCAGACCGCCGTTGCCGGAGGCGTTCGCCAGGGCAGTAAGGTCCAGGGCGCGGCGGCCGCTGTCGATCAGGGCCAGATCGAGCGGTTTGGCCTGCTTATCGAGCAGCTCATCAAACGCCTGCTCGACATCGCCGAGCTCGGCTTCGAGCGCGTCGATGCGGGCGATCTGGTAGTCGCCCGGGCGACCCTCCCAGCCCAGGATGGCGCTGTAGATCTGGTCCATGTGCTCGCGCAGGCGTTCTTCGCCGGTGATCGCGCCGCCCTCGGTGGTGGCGACGATTTTCTTGCGCACGGCGTCGGCCTGGTCGGCCAGTGCGAGCAGGCGCTTGCCCTGTTTGTCGCCGGCGCTCAGGTCCTTGGCCCTGGCCCGGGCCTGGTCACGCAGCCCGACGATGCGGTCCATCAGTGTGCTCATGCGCTCATACAGCGCGCGCATGCGCAAGGCGGCAGCGAACTGCGCCTTGCGATCATCCAGGTTGTAGGTGGCACGGCGGTCCATGCCGATGTCGAGCGGGGCTTCGTAGGTCTGGCCGTTCTTGCTCATCCGCACGGTGTAATGGCCGGGCAGATAGCGCACGCTGGTGAACGCGGCAAAACTCAAGGTCGCGCCACTCGGTACCCGCGGCGGCTTGAGCTTCATCGACCAGCCGACGCGGTTGATGCCGGGGCGCTTGCTCGCCGGCAGGGTGTCGATCACCTGGCCGGTGCCGTCCAGCACTTCGAGCTTGAGCTTGCCGAACAGGTGGCGGCTCTTCTGGTAGTAGTTGATGCTGGCGTCATTGCTGGGGTTGGCGCCGGTGAACACGGCATCGCCCTCGGCCCAGCCGCCATAGGCATCCAGGCGCTGCACCTGCGGACGCGCCGGCAGGAAACTGACTTCGCTGGCCAGTACCTGGTCGGACAGGGCGCGCAGCGGGCTGATGTCGTCGATGATCCAGATGCCGCGGCCGTGGGTGCCGATCACCAGGTCGTTATCGCGGGCCTGCACGGCCAGATCGCGCACCGACACAGCGGGGAACTTGCCGCCCTGGAACGCGGCCCAGCGCTGGCCGCCATCGACGCTGATCCACAGCCCGAATTCGGTGCCAAGGAACAGCAGCTTCGGATTCACGCTGTCTTCTTTCAGCACATAGGCATAGCCGCGCACGCCCTGATCGCTGCCGGCGATCCGTGTCCAGGTCTGGCCGTAGTCGCGGGTGACGAAGGCATACGGCGTCATGTCGCCGAAAGTGTGGCGGTCGATGGTCACATAAGCGCTGGCGGCGTCGAAGCGGCTCGCTTCGACCGAGCTCACCCAGTTGCCGCTGGGCAGGCCCTTGATGTTGCCGCCGGTATTGCTCCAGTGCTGGCCGCCATCGCGGCTGAGTTGCACATTGCCATCATCGGTGCCGACCCAGATTACCCGGCCGTCCTTGGGTGATTCGCTGATCGAATAGATGGTGGTGTGCATTTCGGCGGCGGAATTGTCGATGGTGACGCCGCCGGTCTGTTCCTGCTGCTGCTTCTCCGGATCATTGGTGGTGAGATCCGGGCTGATCCGTTCCCAGCTCTGGCCCTGGTCGCGGCTGCGGTGCAGGAACTGCGAACCCAGATAGATCGTGCCCTTCTCGTTCGGCGACAGATGGATCGGCGCGTTCCAGTTGAAGCGCAGTTTCTCGTCCTTGCCGGCCTTGGGCTGAATATCGCGCTGTTGCAGGGTCTGCCGATTGATCCGCGCAATGGAGCCGCCCTGCGATTCGAAGTAGGCATAGTTTGGATCGGCTGGGTCGCTGAAGGTCCAGAAGCCGTCGCCACCGGCGAAGCTCTCCCAGCGGTGATTGCTGATGCCGCCGGGATAGGCCGAAGGCGCCACCCACGAGGTGTTGTCTTGCAAGCCGCCATAGACCTGGTAGGGATCGTGGTTGTCGGTGCTGACGTGATAGAACTGCGACACCGGTAGGTTGTTGACCTTGTGCCAGAGCGAGCCGCCGTTCAGCGAAAACCACAGTCCGCCGTCGTCGCCGCCGATGATGTGCTGGGTATTGTCCGGGTCGATCCACAGGTCGTGCCAGTCGCCGTGGGCGCCACCGCCGGCCGAAGCGAAACTCTTGCCGCCATCGTCCGACACGATCAAAGACAGGTTGGGCTTGAACACGCGATCCGGATTGTGCGGATCAACCACCAGATTGGCGAAGTAGAACGGCCGCCAGACCATCATCTGGCTGCGGTCGCGTTCTTCCCAGGTATTGCCGCCGTCGGCGCTGCGAAACAGCGCGCTGCGGGTCGATTCGACCATGGCGTAAACGATTTTCGGATCGGACGGGGCGATCGCGATCGCGATCCGGCCGAACGGCTTGGCCGGAAAGCCCTGGTTGGCGGCCGCGCTGATCTCGGTCCAGCTGCTGCCACCGTCATTGCTGCGAAACAGGCCGCTGGCACTCTTTGCGCTCGGCGATTCACCGCCGGAGCGGAAGGTCCAGCTCTTGCGCCGGAAGTCCCACATCGCCGCCAGCAGATGCCCGGGGTCGGCCGGGTCCAGTTCGAGGTCGGAACAGCCGGTCGACAAGTTGGCCCCGGCCAGCAGTTTCTTCCAGGTCTTGCCGGCGTCGCGGGTCTGGTACAGGCCACGCTCGGCGCTGTCGCTCCACAGCTTGCCGAGCGCGCACACGTAGACGGTGTTGCCGTCGGTGGGATGCACGATGATCTTGCCGATACGTTCGCTCTCGCCCAGGCCGAGGTGGCTCCAGGTATCGCCGCCGTCGGTCGAATGGTAGACGCCATCACCGATCGACACGCTATTGCGCGTCCACGGTTCGCCGGTGCCAACCCAGATGCTCTGGTGATTGCCAGGGTCGATCGCGATCGCGCCGATCGACTGCACCGGTTGCTGATCGAACACCGGCTTGAAGGTGGTGGTGCCATCGGTGGATTTCCACAGGCCACCGCTGGCCGAACCGACGTAGACGGTGGTCTTGCCGTTATCGTTGAAGGCGGCGACCGCACTGATGCGGCCGCTCATCTGCGCCGAGCCGATATTGCGTGCGCCCAGGCCGGAAATCACCCCCGCGTCGAAATGGATCGTGGCCGGGTCGGCGGCGAAGGCCGGCAGTGCGATCAGGCCGGCCACGGCCAGCAGGCTGGTACGAATACGCATGGCGGCGGTCCTCATGGCTTGCTCGCGGCATTGGGGAAGGCAAACAGCTCGGCCGGGGCCGGCACGTTTACTTCGATCTTGTCCAGGCTGATGCTGGCTTTCTGGTCGGCCGGGGCGCCCTTGGCGCCGGTCTGGATCGCGGTCGGAAAATAGACCCCGTTGATCTTTTCGTAATCACCAAGATCGGTTTCGGTCTCGCTTTCGGCGCCGCGATGGAAAGTCTTGTCGACCACCCGGATCGGCAGGAAGAAATCCGGGTCGATGTACCAAACCTGTTCGTTGCCGGTGCCGAGCAGCACGCGCAACTTGTGCGCCAGGGTGCCGTCGACATCCTCGGTGCCGAGGTATTCGAGCTTGTGTCCCTTGCTCGCGTAATCGAACAGCGGGCCGTCGATGTCGGCCTGGATCTGCATGACCTTAACCTCATCGGCGCTCTGCTTCTCGGGGTCCTTGCGTCCGCGGAAGGGCTGGATCGCCCAGACCCCGGTGCCATCGTAGGCCTGGATCGCAGTCATGCCCTGGATGGTGAATTCGGAGCGGTAGCGCCCCGGTCGCGCGCTCAGGGTCTTGATGTCGGCCTCGAAGCCACCGCCGCCGATGAACTTGCCGCTGGTCTGCACCGACCCGATCGCCTGCAGGGCCGCACGCCCGCCCTCGGCTTCGATCACCTTGCCCGCCAGCTCATCGGCGGTCATTGCCTGCGTCGCATCCGCGCTCATCGCCACGGCAGCGAGCAGACCCCATTGCATTCTCATCGGCAATCGCATGACTTTTCTCCCAGGTAAAGGTCCGCAAAGCGGAGCGCAAAGCAATGAGGGTAAAACCGCATCGGCCCATCCCCAAGTGACAAAGGTAACGGATCGACCGGAATCCGGGAAAGGGGACGAGTAAAAGGGGACGAGTAAAAGTTGCGAATAAGGGCGTGCGGGAATTGCAGGAACAACGGCACGTCGCGACCACCAATCGCTGCCATCCGCGGCAAAAGCGACCAGCAGGCCAACGCCGTCAATCGTTGCCGGCAATGGCAGGCGCATCGTGGCGGGTCTGACCTGCAACAATACCTATTGGCTGCTAGCCGATGCATAGGTCGGGTCAAGCGCCGCAGGCGTGGACCCGACATCGCGTCCCACACATTGCCCCTCGTTGCTTCGTGACCGTCTGCTCCAGCCCTGCGGGCTTTGAGCCGACCTACTTCAACCCGGACCTACTTCAAGCCGGCGCTACTCGTAGCGCAGCTCGCCGGCCTTGCCCCAAAACACCCGGTACGAATACACGGTGTAGGCGATGATCACCGGTAGCGTGATCGCTACCCCGACCAGAATGAAGCGCAGCGATGCCGGGGCGCTGGCGGCTTGCGTGTAGGTGATGCGATCGGCCACCAGATACGGGAACAGGCTGTAGCCGAGGCCGGCAAAGGCGAGCATGAACAGGCTGATCGTGGCGGCAAACGGCTGCCAAATGCCGTAGCCGCGCTGGTGTTGCAGGCGACGCAGGGTGCGCTCGCACCAGGCGAATGCCAGCGCGCTGGCCAGCGGCACCGGCAGCAGCCAATACAGGTTGGGCAGGGTGAACCACTTGGCGTAGATGCGTTCGCTGATCAGCGGCGTGGCCAACGACACCGCGGCGATGCCGAGGCCGCACAACCACAGCGCCCAGCGCGCCCAGCGCACTGCACGCGATTTCAGTTCGCCCTCGGTCTTGAGGATCAGCCAGGTGGCGCCGAGCAGGGTGTAGCCGGCGAGCAGTCCGAGTGCGATCAAGGCGGCGAATGCCATCACCATGACGCCGTCGCGAAAGCCGGTGATGTAACTGCCGAGCATGTAGCCTTGCGCCAGCGCGGTGATGATCGAGCCGCTGACGAACACCCGGTTCCACAGCGTTTTGTGGCTGGCGTGGGCCTTGGCGCGGAAATCGAACGCGACCCCGCGCAGCACCAGCCCGATCAGCATCACCGCCACCGGCAGGTACAAGGCGGTGAGGATTACTCCGTGCGCCTGCGGAAATGCGATCAGCAGGATGCCCACGCCGAGCACCAGCCAGGTTTCGTTGGCATCCCAGAACGGTCCGATCGAGGCGATCATCACGTCTTTGTCGGTGTCCTCGGCGAAGGCCACCAGCGCGCCGACGCCGAGATCGAAGCCGTCCAGGATCACATAGGCCAGCATCGCCGCGCCCATCAGGCCAACGAAGATCAGCGGCAGCAGTGCATCGGGAATGAGGGTGTCCATCAGGCCTCCCGTACATCGAGGATGGGTTGGCCGGGTGCGCGGTCTCCGCCAGAGAGCGCAGCTTGGGCCTTGCGCGCCATATGGAACAACACCCAGACGTAAGCCAGCAGCAGCGCCGCGTACAGCGCCAGATACAGGCTCAGGCTGATTGCGATCAGCGGTGCGGGCACCGCCGATGCGGCATCGCTGCTGCGCAGGAGGCCTTGCACCAGCCACGGCTGACGCCCGATTTCGCTGACGTACCAGCCGGCCAGCACCGCCAGCCAACCCGAGAAGGTCATCGCCAGCAGTGCCGTCAGCACCATCGGCGACAGGGTGTCGCGGCGCCACAACTGCCAGCGCGCCCACCACGCCACCACCAGCATCAGCACGCCGATGCCGAGCATGGTGCGAAAAGCGAAGAACACCGGTGCCACCGGCGGGTGTGCATCAGGAAAACTGTCGAGGCCGCGCACCTCGCCATCCAGTCGGTGGGTCAGAATCAGGCTGGCACCGTTCGGAATGGCGATGGTGGCGCGATTGCTGCGGCTGGCTTCATCGGGCAGCGCAAACAACAGCAACGGTGCGCCGCGCTGGTCCTGCCACAACGCTTCCATCGCGGCGACCTTGGCCGGTTGGTATTGCAAGGTGTTCAACCCATGCAGATCACCAACAAATATCTGCACCGGGATCAGCAGAGCCGCAGCGGTGATCGTGGTGCGCAGGGTCTTGCGCAGCTCGTCGCTGCGCTCACCGCGACGCCAGCGATAGGCCGACAAGCCGGCCACCAGAAACGCGGCGGTCAGCCCCGACGCCAGCATCATGTGGACGAAGCGATACGGGAACGAGGGGTTGAAGATCACCGCCCACCAGTTCTGCACATGTGCCACGCCGTCGATCAGGGTGAAGCCCTGCGGTGTCTGCATCCACGAGTTGAGCGCGAGAATCCAGAACGCCGACACCGTGGTGCCGATCGCCACCAGCGCGGTGGCCAGGGTGTGGATGCGCGGGGATACCCGCTGCTGGCCGAACAGCATGATGCCGAGAAAGCTGGCCTCGAGAAAAAACGCGGTGAGCACTTCGTAGCCGAGCAAGGGGCCGGCGATGTTGCCCACGGTCAGCATGAAGCCCGGCCAGTTGGTACCGAACTGAAAACTCATGGTGATGCCCGACACCACCCCCAGCGCGAAGGTCAACGCGAACACCTTGACCCAGGTGCGATAGGCCGCCGCCCACGCCGGGTCGCCGGTGCGGCGATGGCGCAGCTTGAAGAACAGCAGCAGCCACGCCAGTGCCAGGGTGATGCTGGGAAACAGGATGTGGAAACTCATGTTGGCGGCGAACTGCAAGCGCGCGAGCATGATCGGGTCCATCGGCAGTGCTCCGGTGGTTGGGCGGCAATCGCCGACAGACTATCATGTGCGCCGGGAGATCACTGGCTGGCAGCAACCTGCAAGCAGCGCCCGATGCGTCGCTGGCCCAGCTTACTCCTGCCAACTAGCCGTGCAGCGCTTCCAGCATTTTCTGCACACGCTTTTCCGATACCGGCGCGCGGGTGCCGAGTTCCTGGGCAAAAGTCTGTACGCGCAGTTCTTCCAGGGCCCAGCGGATCCGGGCATATTCCGGCGGGTAGGCGCCGATCGGGATCGGGCCGCTGGCGACATCGGGCGCGGCGGCTCGCAATGCGCGATCCAGTTCGGCAAGCAGGGCGCGGATCGGCAGCATTCGTGCCTGGTCGCGGCGCGGGTCCTGCTGCAGGCGTTCGGCGCGTAGGCGCATGGCTTTCAGATAACGCGGCAGTTCGCGCAATTGCGCCGGGGCGAAAGCGGCGGCGAAGCCGTCGAATACCAGTTGCCCCAGTTGTTCGCGCAGGTCGTCGAAGTTGGCCTTGGCGAAGCCGAGCAGCGGACTTTGAAGTCCGGGCAGCAGTTCGATGTAGGCAGACAGGCTCGCCTCGACCGCGGCCAGTCGCTCGACGGCGCGCGCAAATAGTTGTCGGCCGAGCTGGTCTGCCGCCGCCGCCAGTGCCGACTCGCTGCGGATGTCTTGGTCCAGAACATCGAACAGGTCGGCCAGGGCGCCGGCCAGGATGTCGCCGCGCAGTCGATCGGGGGCGGCGATGACGGTGTAGGCGAGCGCCAGTTTTGCAGACAGTGGCAACTGCTTGCGGGCCGAGCGCAGCCGGTCGGCCAGGCGCCATTCGAGCAGGCGACGCAGACCGGCACGGTGCGCCGCCTGCGCCGTTTCCGGCGCCTCGAATACCGCCAGATCCACCCGCTGCACACGATCGACCAGAGCCGGATAGGCCCTCAGCCCCGAGCCGGCCTGGATCGAGACCGGCAGGCCGGTGGCCGGCAGTTCGCGCACATCGGTGGCCGCGTAATCGCCGGCTACGTCGCTCGCGAAGGCGCTTTGCGCGCGTTCGCCGAACTGCCGCTGCAACGCATCCAGATCGCGGCCGCTGGCCAGCGGCTGGCCATTGCCATCGAGCAGGCAAATGCGAAAGCGCAGGTGTGCGGGCAGAGCGGCTTCGGCGGCACGCCATTGCTCGGACGTCACCTCGACCCCGGTGACGCGCCGGAGGAAGGCGCGCAGCGCGTCGCGCAGATCGCCTTGCGCGAATGGGGTGGCATCGGCAAAGGCGCGGGCGAAATCCGGGGCCGGCACAAAGTTGCGGCGCAGGCTTTTTGGCAGGGCACGGATCAATTCGCTGACCAGGGGCTCAAGCAGTCCTGGCACCAGCCAGCCGAGGCGCTGCGGATCGATAGCGTTCAACCCTGCCAGCGGCAGTTGCACGCTTACCCCATCGTCGTCCGCACCAGGGGCGAAATGGTAACCAAGGCGCAGCGTCTGCTGGCCTTGCATCAGCACTTCGGGAAAGCGTTCGCGTTCGCTGGTGCCGCTGTGCAGGACTTCGGCCAGGCTCCATTGCAGTCGCGGTGCTTCGGCCGCGTTTGGCCCAGCATCGGCGCGTTCGATCGAGAGCGCCCAGGCGTCGAAGGCCTTGCTGCCGGCGATGCCGGCCGGCAGCCGTTGTTCCCACCAGTCGGCCAGTTCCTCGGGCGCACGCAACAGGCCATGACGCCGCTGCTTGGCTTCCTCTTCGGCGGCCTCGGCCAGCACCGCACGGTTATGCGCGATGGCGCGCGATCGGGAATCGATCTCGCCCGGCACCAGCGCCGCGCGGATGAACAACTGGCGCGCCGCGACCGGATCGATGCTGCCGTAAAACACCCGGCGCCGCTCGACCAGCATCAGTCCGAACAGGCTGACCTGCTCGTAGGCCTTGACCTGGCCGCTGGCACGGTCCCAGTGCGGATCCAGATAATTGCGCCGGATCAGTTGCGGCAACTGCGCGATCACCCAGGCCGGCTCGATCCGGGCGTTGCCGATCGCATAGAGTTTCTGCGTATCAAGCAAGGTCGCCGATACCACCCAGGCCGGCGGCGAGCGGCACAGGGCCGAGCCGGGAAACAACTGGAAGCGGCGGCCGCGCGGCCCCTGGTACTGGGTCTTTTCCTCGCGCCGGCCGATGTTGCCCGGCAGTCCGCTGATCAACGCCCGGTGCACAGCCTCGAAACTGGCCGCCTCGCGGTTCGGCGTCCAGCCCAGTGGTTCGCACTGCAGCAACAGCTGCCGGTGCAGTTCGCGCCATTCGCGCATGCGCAGGAAGGCGACAAAATGTCGTTCGCACCAGGCGCGCAGTTGCGATTGGGTCAGTTCCTCATGGGCGGCGCTGTAGGCCTGCCACAGCTTCAAAACGCCGACGAAGTCCGATCCCGGATCGGCGAACAGGGCATGCGCGGCGTCGGCGGCGGCGCGCGCCTCGACCGGGCGCTCGCGCGGATCCTGCACCGACAGGAAGGCCGTGATCACCAGCAGTTCGGCCAGCGCGCCAGTCTGCTGCGCCGCGATCAGCATGCGTGCCAGCTTGACGTCGATCGGCAGTCGGTTGAGCTGAGCACCGATCGCGGTCAGCCGGGTTTTGTCCGCGCTGATCGCGCCCAGTTCCAGCAACTGCGCATAGCCTTCCTTGATCGCGCGTTCGGGCGGCGCGTCCAGAAACGGAAACTGCTCGATCGCGCCGAGCCCGAGCCCGAGCATGCGCAGGATCACCCCGGCCAGCGACGAGCGCAGGATTTCGGGGTCGGTAAAACGCGGGCGGGCGTCAAAATCGGCCTGCGCATACAGTCGGTAGCAGATGCCCGGCCCGACCCGGCCGCAACGACCGGCGCGTTGGTTGGCGCTGGCCTGCGAAACCGGCTCGACATGCAGGCGCTGCACCTGGGCACGGTGGTTGTAACGACTCAGCCGGGCCACGCCCAGGTCGATCACGTAGCGGATGCGCGGCACGGTCAGCGAGGTTTCGGCGACATTGGTCGCCAGCACGATGCGGCGTTTGGGTCCGGGATTGAAGATGCGGTCCTGGTCGCGGGCCGACAGTCGGGCATACAGCGGCAGCACCTCGGTCTCGCGCAGGCGCGCCCGCTCGATGGCGTCGTGGGCGTCGCGGATCTCGCGTTCGCCGGGCAGGAACACCAGCACATCGCCCAGGCCATCGGCAGCGCCGAGCTCCTGGATGACCGCCAGCAGACGATCGCTGTCACGGTCGCCACGCGCGCGCGGCTCACGCTCGCGGGCGGCACCCTCGCCAGCAAGTTCCGGCGGTCGGTAGCGCACTTCGACCGGGAAACTGCGGCCCTCGACATCGACCACCGGCGCAGCATCGAAATGCCTGGCGAAACGCTCGGTGTCGATGGTCGCCGAGGTGACGATCAGCTTGAGATCGGGGCGGCGCTCAAGCAGACGCTTCAGATAGCCGAGCAGGAAATCGATATTGAGGCTGCGCTCGTGCGCCTCGTCGATGATCAGGGTGTCGTAGGCCGACAGGCTGCGGTCGGTCTGGGTCTCGGCGAGCAGAATGCCGTCGGTCATGAACTTGATCAACGAATTCGCGCCGACTTGATCATTGAAGCGCACCTGGAAGCCGACCAGGGCGCCGACCTCGCTGCCGAGTTCGCTGGCGACCCGACGTGCCACGCTGCGCGCGGCCAGTCGGCGCGGCTGGGTACAGCCGATCATGCCGGTGCGGCCGCGTCCGGCGGCCAGGCACAATTTGGGCAATTGCGTGGTCTTGCCGGAGCCGGTTTCGCCGGCCACGATCAGTACCCGGTGCCTGCCGATCAGTTCGATGATGCGCTCTGCCGCACGCGCTACCGGCAAGGACTCATCCAGCCGGA
>JBGSKT010000433.1:0-2047 GCA_041741075.1 Lysobacterales bacterium | reverse complement strand
CGCTGCGCGGGCAGTCGACGTCGGCGCGGGCCAGATCAGACGCCGCCGCGCCCAGCCAGGGGCACGTAATCGCGCGAAGTCGGCCCGGTATAGATCTGCCGCGGGCGGCCAATCTTGGCGTCGGCCGACTCGTGGTGCTCGAGCCAGTGCGCAACCCAGCCCGAGGTGCGGGCGATGGCGAACATCACCGTGAACATCTCGGTCGGGATGTTCAGCGCCTTGTAGATCAGGCCGGAATAGAAGTCGACGTTGGGATACAGCTTGCGCTCGACAAAATAGGGGTCTTTCAGGGCCGCCTCTTCCAGCTTCAACGCGACGTCAAGCAGCGGATCGTGCACGCCCAACTCGTTCAGCACCTGGTAGCACATCTCGCGGATGATGGTCGCGCGCGGATCGAAGTTCTTGTAGACACGATGGCCGAAGCCCATCAGGCGGAATCCCAAATTCTTGTCCTTGGCCCGATCGACCGCACGGCCCACCTGATCGGCGCTGCCGATCTCGGCGAGCATCTTCAACACCGCCTCGTTGGCACCGCCATGCGCCGGCCCCCACAGCGCCGCAATGCCCGCGGCGACACAGGCGTAGGGATTGGCACCGGTGGAGCCGACCATGCGCACGGTCGAGGTACTGGCATTCTGTTCGTGATCGGCGTGCAGGATGAACAGCAGTTCCAGCGCCTTGGTCGCTACCGGGTTCAGCGCCAGCGGCTCCGACGGTACCTCGAACATCATGTGCAGAAAACGCTCGCAAAAGGCCAGATTGTTGCGTGGATAACGGATCGGCCAGCCGATCGTATAGCGGTAACAGGCAGCGGCGATGGTCGGCATCTTGGCGATCAGGCGGATCGCCGCAAGTTTGCGCTGTTCGGCATCGTCGATGTTCAGATTGTCGTGGTAGAACGCCGCCAGCGAGGCGATCGTGCCGCACAGCATGGCCATCGGGTGGGCGTCGTAATGGAAGCCGTGCAGAAAGGTCTTCAGCGACTCGTGCATCATCGAGTGGTGGGTGACTTCATGCTCGAACGCGCTGAACTGCCCGGCATCCGGCAGCGCGCCATTAATCAGCAGGTAGGAGGTCTCCAGAAAACTGGAGTGCTTGGCCAACTGCTCGATCGGGTAACCGCGATACAGCAGCACGCCAGCGTCGCCGTCGATGTAGGTGATCGCACTCTTGCAGCTTGAAGTGGAAACAAAGCCCGGGTCGTGGGTGAACAGTCCGGTCTCCTTGTGCAGCTTGCTGATATCGATGGCCGCCGGTCCGGCCGACCCGTGCAGCACCGGCAAGGTGACGGAAGTGTTGTTTTCGCTGTCGGTCAAAACCACGTTGCTGGTCACGGAAGCTCTCCTTTGGCGGGCCTTGGCATCGGCTGCACGCGGACTCTGGCCACGTCATCTACCGACGCCGGTCGCGGACCCGAATGGTCAGCGCGACCGGAGTCCAATTGTCGCACGATCACATCGATCTGGACTGACGTGGATCAACTGCGCGGGCGCCGATCGATCGCAATGGCGGCAGTCCAGGAGCGTCGCAGGCCACGGTTCTCTCTGCGCCAAAACAAAAACGCCGCCCTGGCCAGGGGCGGCGTCGCAGTCGCGCCGGGGCGCGATGGAATTACTTGGCGTAACGCTTGCGGAACTTGTCCACGCGGCCGCCGGCATCGACGATCTTGTGCTTGCCGGTGAAGAACGGGTGCGACTGGCTCGAGGTCTCGACCTTGATCACCGGGTATTCCTTGCCGTCTTCCCACTTGACCGTTTCCTTGCTGGTCATGGTGGAACGGGTCAGGAACTTGAAATCGCAGGACTGGTCGTGGAACACCACGTCGTGGTTCTTGGGATGGATAGCGGGCTTCATGACAGCATCTCGGCCTGGAAAAGAGCGGCATTGTAACCAGCGTTCCCGCCGCTCGGCAATAGCAGGGGATTTTTGCTCACTAGCGCCGAACCCGCGTCCCCACTCCACCGCTCACTTTCCCGCACCCGCCAGCGCCGCAACCACGGCGGCGCGTTCATTCGGGGGCAGCGCGAGCAGGCGGCGGCGCAGCGAC
>JBGSKT010000432.1:0-2327 GCA_041741075.1 Lysobacterales bacterium | reverse complement strand
GTGCCGGGCGCCTGGGAGCTGCCGGTGATCGCGGCACGGCTGGCCGACAGCGAGGCCTGCGCGGCGATCATCGCCCTGGGCTGCATCCTGCGCGGCGAAACCGCGCACTACGATGTGCTGGTCAACGAATCGGCCCGCGGTCTGATGGATGTATCGGTCTCCAATTGCCTGCCGATCGGCAATGGCGTGCTTGCCTGCGACAACCTGGCCCAGGCCGAGGCCCGCGCCGGCGGTGAGTTCGGCAACAAGGGCGAAGAGGCCGCGCTGGCCGTCCTGGCCACACTCGGCTGCACCCAGGAGATCGTCGACCGCTTCGGCGATATGGATTCCCGGCTCGATGAGGAACTGGACGACCTGTTCCTCGACGGCGACGATCCGTTCCGATGAAATCCCCGCGGCGTCCCCCCGATGGTATCGATCTGGCCGCGCGCAGCCGCGCCCGCCGCCGGGCGTTGCAGGCGGTCTACGCCTGGCAGATCGCCGGCACGCCGATGCCGGCGGTCATCGACCAGTTCAAGCACGAACAGGAAATGCAGGTCGCCGATCTGGACTATTTCGAGGACCTGCTGCGCGGCATCGCCGCGCGTTGCGACCAGCTCGATGCCGCCCTGCTGCCACTGCTCGACCGCGAGATCGAACGGGTCGATCCGATCGAACGGGCAATCCTGCGCATCGCCGCCTATGAATTACTGCATCGCCCGGACGTGCCGTACCGGGTGGTCATCAACGAAGCGGTCGAAATCTGCAAGCGTTTCGGCGCCGACTTCGGCCACGCCTACGTCAACGGCGTGCTCGACCAGCTCGCCGCCAGCGCGCGCAAGGCCGAGTATCGGCGCTAGCAGCCTGTCGGACTTTCCGCGTGGAGCGCGTTGGTCGTCTGGGCGGATGGCCGCAAGGCGCGTCGCGCCGCGAATGGTGGTTCCATTCGCAAGCGGCGCAACGCCGCGGCCATCCGCCCAGACGACCAACCCGAAGGGCCGGGGCCGCTTTTGGCCCAGGGCGTCGTTGCGACTCGCTCATTTGGAATAACCAAACCACGCTCGCCGCGCCTAGCCCTGGGCCAAAATCGGCCCCGGCGCGCCCGCGTGGAAAGTCCGACAGGCTGCTGAGGCGCGGATCGACAGGAATCGGCCGGAGAGCTGCGCGCTGAGGCTTGCAGCCCGTAACCCTATGGGTGACAATGTCGTCATGATAAAGTCGTTCGCGCACAAGGGGCTGGGCCGCTTCTTTGCCACTGGCGGCAAAACCGGCATTCAAGCCATCCACGCGACCCGCCTGCGCCTGATCCTGGCGATACTCGATCAAGCCACGTCCGCTTCCGACATGGACGCGCCCGGTCTACGTCTGCATCCGCTCAAGGGCAAACTCCAGGGCACCTGGGCGGTCACCGTACAGGCCAACTGGCGCGTGACGTTTCGATTCGAGGGCGGCGATGCGTATGTCGTCGATTATCTGGACTACCACTGAGAGGGCACCACCATGCGCATGCACAATCCCCCCCATCCTGGGGAAATCCTCCGCGAGTTGTGGCTGGCGCCGCTGGACTTGTCCATCACGGCGACGGCCGGGCGCCTGGGGGTGTCGCGCAAGACGCTGTCCGAGGTCGTGAACGGCCACGCAGCGGTTACGCCAGAAATGGCGCTACGGCTGGAGTTGGCGTTCGGCAAGAGCGCTCAGAGCTGGCTCGGGCACCAGAATGCCTACGATCTATGGCATTTGCAGCCGCGCGCGAAGGCGCTCGGCGTGGAGCGCATCATCGCGGCGGCGTGAAACATTAGCCCACCGGACCGACCACCAGGTCGAGCGCCATGACCAGGGCGTCTTCGCGGCCGTGCGTGGCTGGGTAATAGCGTGGACGCTGGCCGATCTGGCGGAAACCGTGGCTGACGTAGAGCGCGATCGCGCCCGGGTTGCTCGGGCGCACTTCCAGAAACAGCCGCGCCACCCGATGCCAGCGGGCCAGGTCCAGTGCCCGCCGCAACAGGCGGCGGCCGTGGCCGCGTCCCTGTTCGCTGGGATCAACACAGAGATTGAGTAGGTGCGCCTCGCCGGCCGCCACCGAGAGCACGAAATAACCGACGATTTCGGCTGCGAAATACAGTACGCAGCCGTGGTAACCGGCGCGCAGGCAATCGCGGAAGATGCTGTGCGTCCACGGGAATTCATAGGCGCGCTGTTCGATGATGGCGATCGCGTCGAGGTCGGCCTCGCGCATCGGTCGCAGCATCGGCAGGCTGGACGGTTCGGCCGCCATCGGATCAGCGCCGCAGTTCCCGCAGCAGCGGCTTCAGCGCCCACCACAGACGGCGCTTGGCGACCGCGCTGGC
>JBGSKT010000431.1:0-3553 GCA_041741075.1 Lysobacterales bacterium | reverse complement strand
GCTTCAGCGCCTGGCCGGCACGGGCGGCGATCGCGGGGGCGACGCTGACCCTGGGGCGCAGGTCGCGCAGGCAGGCGTAGATCTTGGGCAGATCGATGCGCTGCATGTGCGGACACAGGTTGCACGGACGGATGAACTCGATCGCGGGGAAATCCACTTTCAGATTGTCGGCCATCGAGCATTCGGTGATCAGTGCGACGCGGCTCGGCCGTTCGCGGCGCAGCCAGGCGGCCATGGCCGTGGTGGAACCGACGAAGTCGGCCTCGGCCAGCACCTCCGGCGGGCATTCCGGATGGGCGACGATGCGCGCGTTGAAGCGCTCGCGGGTGTGGCGCACTTCGGCCGCGGTGAAGCGCTCGTGGACCTCGCAACTGCCCGGCCACAGAATCAGTTCGACCCCGGTCTGGTCGGCGACATGCTGGCCCAGATACCGATCGGGCAGAAAAATCACCCGATCGCTGCCCATGGCCTCAACCACCTGCAAGGCGTTGGCCGAGGTGCAGCAGGCGTCGGACTCGGCTTTCACTTCGGCGCTGGTGTTGATGTAGCTCACCACCGGAACGCCGGGGTGAAGGGCACGCAGGGCGCGCACGTCGTCGGCCTGGATCGAACTGGCGAGCGAGCAGCCGGCTTTTGGATCGGGGATCAGCACAGTTCGATCCGGGGCCAGGATGGCCGCGGTCTCGGCCATGAAATGGACACCGCAAAACACGATGATCTCGTGCTCCGAATCCGCCGCCGCCTGGGCCAGCGCCAGCGAATCGCCGGTGACATCGGCGACGCCGTGAAAAATCTCCGGCGACTGGTAGCTGTGCGCCAGGATGGTCGCACCGCGGATCGCCTTGAGCCGCCGGATCGCGTCGATCCAGGGCAGGTGCAACTGCCACTCCGCGCAGGGCATCAGCCGATCCAGGCGCGCGCCCAGTTCGGCGTATTCCTGCTCCAGTCCGGGGCGCGGTTCGGGGTGAGGCAGGCGGGCGGTTTCGGCGGTCATCGGTCGCATCGGCGGTCTTGGCTACTCGGCAACCGCCGATGATCGTCGCCCGACCATCCCTGCGTCATGACCTGGATCAACTCCGGGCCATCGCCGATCGGCGAAAGTACCAACATCCGTTCGAGGCTTGGCGATGGCATTCCACGATCTGCGCAGTTTCCTTACCGGGCTCGAGGCCGCCGGCCAGTTGCGCCGGGTGGCCGAAGCGGTCGATCCGGAGCTGGAGAGCACCGCGCTTTGCCAGCATGTGCTGCGCGCCCAGGGCCCGGCCCTGCTGATGGAACAGCCGTGTCGCTCGGCGCATGCGCTGCTCGGTAATCTGTTCGGTCACCGCACTCGCATCGAGGCCGCGCTGGCCGGTCGGCCGCTTGCTTCGCTGCGTGAACTCGGTGCACTGCTCGCTGCGATCAAGGAGCCGCGCTGGCCCTCGAATCTGCGCGAAGCGCTCAGCCATTGGCCGGAGCTGGCCCAGCTCGCCCACGTCGCCCCGCGCATGCAGCGCGAGGCCGCGTTCGAGGAAGTGACCCTGAGCGGCGAAGACATCGATCTATCTCGACTACCGATCCAGCGCTGCTGGCCGGAGGATGTCGGCAAGCTGATCACCTTCGGCCTGGTGATCACCCGTGGCACCCGCCAGCAGCGCCAGAACGTGGCAATCTATCGCCAGCAGGTGATCGCCAGGAACCGCGTGATCATGCGCTGGCTGCCGCACCGTGGCGGCGCGCTCGACTATGCCGACTGGTGCAGCGCGCACCCGGATCAACCGTTTCCTGTGCTGGTCGCAATCGGCGCCGATCCGGCGACCCTGCTGGCGGCGGTGGCGCCGGTGCCGGATACCCTGTCCGAATATGAATTCGCCGGCCTGTTGCGCGGCGAGCGCACCCGGCTCTGGCACAGCAGCCTGACCGGGCTCGATGCCCCGGCTGGCGCCGAGATCCTGCTCGAAGGTTTCATCCAGCCCGGCGACCGCGCGCTCGAAGGCCCGTTCGGCGACCACACCGGCTATTACAACGCCCAGGGCGAATTTCCGGTGTTCACCATCGAACGCATGCGCCTGCGCCAGGACGCGATCTACCACGGCAGCTACATGGGCCGCGCCCCGTTCGACGAGCCATCGGTGCTGGCCGCGGCACTGAATGAAATATTCGTGCCGATCCTGCAAAAGGTGTTCCCCGAAATCGCCGACTTCTATCTGCCGCCGGAAGCTTGCTCGTACCGGCTCGCCGTGGTCAGCATCCGCAAGCAGTACGCCGGCCACGCGCGCCGGATCATGATGGGCATCTGGAGTTACCTGCGCCAGTTCACTTACACCAAGTTCGTGATCGTGGTCGACGCCGAGATCGACGTGCGCGATTTCGCCCAGGTGCTGTGGGCGCTGTCGACCCGGGTCGATCCGGTGCGCGACAGCCTGCTGATCGAAAACACCGCGATCGACTATCTGGATTTCGCCAGCCCGGTCGCCGGCCTCGGCTCCAAGATCGGCCTGGACGCCACCAACAAATGGCCGGGCGAAACCACCCGCGCCTGGAGCCAGCCGATCCGCCCCGACCCAGCCGTGGCCGAGCGTGTTGCCGCGCTCTGGGGCCGTATCGCTACCGATTGCGCCGCAGCGTCGGTTGCCACCAGTCGCGGTCGGCCGCTTGACCCAGGTCAACCGCCGCCGCATCCGGATCGGCGACCATGACCGTCCCGATTCGCGGAGACCATGCGATGCAACTGGTGTGCCCGGCCGGCAATCTGCCGGCGCTGAAAGCGGCAGTCGACAACGGTGCCGATGCGGTCTATGTCGGCTTCAAGGACCAGACCAATGCGCGCGCCTTTCCCGGCCTGAACTTCGATGAGGCCAGCCTCAAAACCGGCATCGCCTATGCCCACGACCGTGGCCGCAAGGTCTACCTGGCGCTGAACACCTATCCGGACAGCGCCCGCATGACGGAATGGGAAGCGGCGGTCGACCGCGCCGCCGGGCTCGGCGCTGACGCCATCATCGCTGCCGACATGGCCGTGCTCGACTATGCCCTGCGCAAGCACCCGGCGCTGCCCCGGCATCTGTCGGTGCAGGGCTCGGCGACCACCCAGTCGGCGTTGCGCTATTACGCCGAACGTTTCGGCATCGCCCGCGCGGTACTGCCCAGGGTACTGTCGTTGCAGCAGGTCGAGCGATTGTGCGAGCACGCTCCGGTGCCGATCGAAGTCTTCGCCTTCGGCAGCCTGTGCATCATGGTCGAGGGCCGATGCCAGTTGTCGAGCTACGTCACCGGCGCGTCGCCGAACCGCCACGGCGTCTGCTCGCCGGCCAAGTTCGTGCGCTGGGAAGAACTGCCCGAAGGCCAGCGCGCGGTGCGCTTGAACGGCGTGCTGATCGACCGCTTCGCGGCCGGCGAAGCGGCCGGTTACCCGACCGTGTGCAAGGGCCGCTTCGAAGTCAACGACGAGGTCTTCCACGCACTGGAAGAACCGACCAGCCTGAACACCCTGGAGCTGCTGCCGCGCCTGACCGCGGCCGGCGTCGCCGCGGTCAAAATCGAAGGCCGGCAGCGCGGTCTCGCCTATGTCGGC
>JBGSKT010000430.1:0-2431 GCA_041741075.1 Lysobacterales bacterium | reverse complement strand
CCGCCCAGCCCGGGAATGCCGAGGCCGGAGCCGCCAAGGCCGCCGTTTGTGCTGCCTGCCATGGCCTGGACGGCAATTCGGCCGATCCGCTGTATCCCAAGCTGGCCGGCCAGCACGAGACCTACAGCGCGCGGCAATTGGCGCTGTTCAAGGCGCAGATCCGGCAAAACCCGCTGATGTTCGGGATGTCCATGACCTTGAGCGCGCAGGATATGCGCGACGTCGGGGCCTGGTTCGCCAGCCAGACCGTGGTACCCGGCCTGGCCGATGAATCGCGCATCGTCGATCGTTTCAGTCCCTATGCAGACCAGCGGCTGGTCGATGTTGGCCAGAACATTTTCCGTGCCGGCGTCGCTGCGCGTGGCGTGCCGGCGTGCATGTCCTGCCATGGTCCGGACGGCCGCGGCAATCCCGCGGCGGGTTTTCCCGCGCTGGTCGGACAGCACAGCACCTACAGCGCTGCGGCGCTGGCCCGTTATCGCGCGGTGGCGCCGGGTGACGCTATGCTTGATGTCGGCAATGTGGCGATCATGGTGACCATCGCCAACCGTCTGAACAGCGAGGAAGTGGCGGCAGTGGCCTCCTACATCGAAGGCCTGCACGCACGCGATGCCGACGCGGCCGCGCTCGCCGCCAGCGCTTACTGAGCGCTGCCGGAACTTTTACTGCTGGTCCGTATCCAAGCCGGCAGCCGCTGCTGCGCTGCCCTTCCCGTTCGTTCCTGTTTCGATATCGGAGTCCGTCCATGTTCAAGCGCCTGCTGATCGTCGCCGCCGCCACGCTGTTTGCCTCTGCGCTGAGCGCACAACCGCTGCTCTATCAGGAAGGCGTCCACTACTTCAAGATTGAGCCGGCACAGCCGAGCACGCCGCCGCCGGGCAAGGTCGAAGTGACCGAGGTGTTCAGCTACGCCTGCATCCATTGCGCGAATTTCCAACCGCTGGTCGACAAGTGGAAGCAGACCATGCCGGCGCAGGCCAGCTTCGACTACCTGCCGGCGGTGTTCAATCAGACCTGGGAAGCCTTTGCTCGCGCCTACTACGCGGCCAAGGTGCTGGGCGTACTCGATAAATCCCACGATGCCCTGTTCGACGCGGTGTTCGTGGAGAAGCTGCCCCTGCGTACAGTTACCGATCTGGCCAAGTTCTTTGAGCGCTTCGGCAAGA
Source organism: Lysobacterales bacterium (assembly GCA_041741075.1). Classification (GTDB taxonomy): domain Bacteria; phylum Pseudomonadota; class Gammaproteobacteria; order Xanthomonadales; family Ahniellaceae; genus 0-14-3-00-62-12. Next base: position 1,265 of record JBGSKT010000430.1, on the reverse strand, counting down.
GCAGTGATGAAGCACTGAAAGCAATGAACAGTTTCAGCGTTACCACCAGCGTCGAACGCGCCAAGCGTCAGGCCATGTCCTATCAGGTCGATGGCACCCCGACCGTAGTCGTCGCCGGCAAATGGCGGGTGACCGGCGCTTCTGCCGGCAGTCAGGAGGCAGTATTCAAGGTGGTCGACTATCTGGTCGGTATGGAAGCGGCCGGTCTGCCCAAGGCCACCGCTGGCAAATAGTTTTCGCGATTCTGCGCAATGCAAGACACCCGCGCTCGCCGCGGGTGTCGCATTTTCAGAAGCCGTAACGCAGAAAGCCGCCGTCGACCGCGATCGTTTCGCCGGTGATGTAGCTGGCCACCGGCAGGCACAGGAAGGCGACCGCGCCGGCGACCTCTTCGGGCTCACCGATGCGTGCCATTGGGGTTCGTTCCAGCACCTGTTCCAGATAGTCCGGGTCGGCCAACGCCGGTCCGGTGCGCTCGGTGCGGATGTACCAGGGCGCCACCGCATTGACGCGGATGCCGTCCGGCGCCCACTCGCAGGCCAGATTGCGGGTCAACTGGGTCAACGCGGCCTTGCTCATGGCGTACGGCGCGCCGGTGCGGACGTGGGTCAATCCGGACACCGATCCGACATTCACGATCGCCGCCTGCCCGTGCAGGCAGAGCCGCGGGTAAGCCAGCCGGCACAGTTCGAAGGCCGACAGCAGGTTGGTTTCCAGCACTGCGCGCACCTCGTCCAGCGCGATCTCGAGCAGCGGTTTGCGAACATTGCCGCCGACGTTGTTGATCAGCAGGTCCAGTCCGCAGCCAAGGTCGTTGATCCAGTCGAACAGGTCCAGGCGATCTTCGTTGCTACCGACATCGGCGGCGAAGGCAAGCACCGAGCGGGCCGGAAACGCGCTGGCGAGTTCCGCGCGACTCTGTTCCAGACGCTCGCCATCGCGGGCAACCAGCAGCAGGTCGGCGCCGCGATCGGCCAGCTCGCGGGCAACGGCGAGCCCGATGCCCCTGCTCGACCCGGTTACCAGTGCGGTACGACCATCCAGCCGCCAGCGTGCGTTCATCATGTTTTCCCCACCCGAAGGCCGATAGGATAGCCAGCCATCGGCGCTGGTGAGAATGGCTCGCCCGCTCCGGTCACCCAATGACCAGAGGAGTGTCAGCATGCGTAGCGCTGCCCTTGCATTGATGCTGCTCATGGCAGTGGCAGGCGCTAGGTCGGCGACGCCCGGCGTTGGCGCGGCCGACCCGGCGCAGGCCGGGGATC
>JBGSKT010000429.1:0-5200 GCA_041741075.1 Lysobacterales bacterium | reverse complement strand
CGATCCACCGGAGTCGTTCTGTGCTGTCGCCCCTCGCCGTAATCCTGGCCGGACTGCTGTGGCTCGGCCTGATGTTCGGGGTCGCGGTCTGGGGCGAACGCTACGCTGGCCGCCTGACCCGCTACTGGGGCACGGTGTATGCACTGTCGCTGGCGGTGTACTGCACCAGTTGGACCTTCTACGGCACGGTGACCCAGGCGGCGCGCTCGGGATGGCCGCTGCCGCCGACTTTTGTCGGCACCATTGTGTTGTACGTTTTCGGCATCGGCCTGCTGCAGCGGCTGGTGCAACTCGCGCGCAGCCACCATGCCAGCTCGATTGCCGACCTGATCGCCACCCGGCTCGGCAAGGATTCCTGGCTGGCGGCCACGGTCACTGCGGTCGCGCTGTTCGGCATGATCCCCTACATCGCGCTGCAACTGAAGGCGGTGGCGATGAGCTTTGGCCTGCTCACCCGGGCCAGCGATCTGGCCCCGCCGCCGTGGCAGGATAGTGCCCTGTTTGTGGCCCTGGCGATGGCCCTGTTCGCCATGCTGTTCGGCACTCGTCGCGCCTCGGCATTGGAGCACAACCGCGGCCTGGTGCTGGCGATGGCCTTCGAATCGCTGCTCAAGCTCGGCGCCATGCTGAGCGTGGGCGCGCTGGTGTTCTTCGGGCTGCCCGAGACCAGCGCACTCGCAGTGACGCGGCCGAACAATGCCGATGGCTTCGCGCCGCTGGTGGTACTGGGCGCGCTGGCCATGTTCACCCTGCCGCACCAGTTCCACCTCGGCGTGGTCGAGTGCCAGGACCCGCGTCACCTGCGCCAGGCGCGCTGGTTGTTTCCGCTGTACATGCTGCTGATCGCCCTGCCAATCCTGCCCCTGGCGCGTGCCGGTGACGCCCGCCTGGCCGCATTCGGGGTGCCATCCGATCTCTACGTACTGGCCCTGCCGCTCAGCCAGGGCCACACCGGCATCGCGCTCTGGGCCTTTCTTGGTGGCCTGAGTGCGGCCACCGGCATGGTGATTCTGGCCACGCTGTCGCTCAGCCTGAAAGAGCAGGGGGTCAGGTCTTGTGAAAGAGCAGGGGTCAGGTCTTGGAAAGAGCAGGGGTCAGGAGCAGGGGTCAGGTCTTGCACAGGAGCAGCAAGGAGCAGGGGTCAGGTCTTGTATTGCAACATGGCTCCAAGACCGGTTGCAGGAGCAGGGGTCAGGTCTTGTATTGCAACATGGCTCCAAGACCGGTTGTCGCAAGTGGCAATACAAAACCTGACCCTGGCACACAACGAGGTTTATCTACCGCGCCCTGCATCGCGGCGTGGCTGTTGCTGTGGTGGCGCGCCAGGTAAACGCTTATCGTTAGGAACACATCAATAATCCACTGCCAAGCGTGCGGGGTCTTGAATGTTGCAGGCGCTGCCATCGGGCGCGAAATTCGATTGCAGAAATGCCTCGATCCGAGGAAACGCGTCGAGCACGGCGGTGTGACCGCCCGGCATCGCCGTGTGTTCGGCAACATGGCTGAACGCGTGAGTCTGCAGCCGCTGCATCATCATGTTGGCCATCTCCCGCGAGGGCCACATTTCGTCGCGAGTTGCGGATACCAACAGCAGCGGGCCCTGAATGCGTTCAACCGCGATGGCGGCATCGCGCATTGCATCGTGGTCTTCCATCATCTTTTCGAATGCACCCCGCAAATCGCCGGTCAGCAACTCGGGAGTCGCGCTCCACGGCATGGGCACAAACGGGAGTGGCTTGCCATTCAAGGAAAAGCCGGGGGTGATCATGGCGTCGGTCAGGCTGGGGAAAACAGCGCTGCCTGGTGCCAGGGCGACGACGGTATCGATGTTGTTGTAGGTGCTGGCCAACAGCAAAGCCAGTTCGGCACCGCGAGAGCCGCCGATCACGGCGATGCAGTGCGAATTGACGCGGGCGTCCTGCGCCGCTCTTGCGATGGCCTCATGTACCCCATCGATGGCGATCCGATCCAGATATTGCGGCGTGTTCGGCAAGCCGAAGTAGCCGACGGCCAGCACCGCATAGCCCTGCGCAATGAAGCGATCGCGCTGCTGTTTCCAGCGCCGACTGGCCCAGGCGTTGCCGCCCTCGGCGCCACCCAGACCAACAATCAGCGGGCGCGATTCACCCTCGACAGCGAACAGTTGGGTGTCGACTTGGCCATGTCGCGGCGGCAGATTCCGGGTGTCGAAGCGCGCGATTACCCACCATCCATACAGTCCCACTAACAGCAAGCCAAGTAGGGTCACGGCCAGTGCACGACCCACCCATCCAAGCAGGCGGTGTTTCGGTAGCGCGGGTAAGGAGTTCATTGTGGTGGACTCCATTGGAAAACGGCCTCGACGGGTTGGCTGAAAGCGTGGGCAATGCGAAAGCCCAGCTCGAGAGAAGGCGCGTAACGTCCCGCTTCCAGCGCGATGACGGTTTGCCGGGTCACGCCGCAGGCATCCGCCAGCGCTTGTTGCGTCATCTCACCGTGTTCGAAACGCAGGCGGCGAATCTGGTTGGTGATCGTTGTACCGCTCACGCCGGCACCGCACGGCGCTCACGCCAATACAGCCAAGCGGTCACGGCGTAATCGACCCAGGCACCGGCGACGATGGTGATCATCAGGGCATGGGCGATCAGCGGGTAGCTGAAAGTCTGCAAGCGCTGGGTTGGGCTGAAGCCGAGCGTGACGGCCAGCGCGATCACTGCCACCGTGCTTGCGGTGCGACCCCAGCCAGATGCCGTTTCGGCGATCTGTCGGTCGCGCTCGTCTTCGACCACCTTGCCCTGCCAGCGCCGCCTGAGCACATGACTGAGCACGAGCCAGGCAACGAACAAGGTGCCGATGCTGCGCCCAGTGGCGCCCGCGTCCGGGTTTTCATTGATGGGCAGGTGCGCCATGAACAACGGGGCTTTCTGCAGCATCGCCAGCAGCAGTGCGGTCATGAACGCCAGCCCGACCCAGGACTGCCATTCGCCGGGCGCGATCGCCAGCTCGGCATCACTGCGCGGCGTGCGGTTGACGGCATCGACCAGAAACCATACCGCGATCACAAACATCCACACCCCGACCATGCCGAGCGGCAGCCCCAGGGCGTGGTAGTTGCCGTCGAAGAACAGGACCAGACCGACGCCCGCGAGCAGCAGGCTGGCAACGAGACGATTGCGCGGAGACCAGATGGGCATGATGTATTCCATATAGGACACAATGTCCGCTATAGATTACATCGTGGTTCGGCCATGTCAAGTACCGGCCTATCTGTTGACCGCGCTGTGGCGCTTGATCCTGACTCGCGGCTTCGCCGGCCGGATCGGTGCGATCCGCCGCCGCTGAGTCGACATCCGGCCGCTTGTGGGAACCGGTCCAGGGGCCAGCGAATGACGTTCAGGCCACCAACCGCAACTCGGGGTGCAGGCCTGCACGCGCCGCCATGCGCACCAGCATATCCAGACTGAACTGCCCGATCTTTCCGCGCTTGATGTCGCTGATGCGCGCCTGGGTCGTGCCCAGCACCTTGGCTGCCTGCACTTGGGTCAAGCCACCGCGTTCCAGCCAGGCGATCAGCGCGTTGAGCGCATCGGCGCGCATCTTCAGCTCGGCGCCGTGTTCCGGAGAAAACAGCGTCGGGTCTTCGAACACACTGCCGTGGGTGACATGGCCGATAACGGGAAGCGGAGTGTTTGTCTTGCTCATGGGTTCACCTCGGGATGCTCTTGAACCGTTCTTGCGCCAATCGAAGGTCGTGCAAGCTGGTCGCTTGCGATTTTTTCCGGAAGACATGCAGTACATACACGTTATCGGGCTGCGTTGACAGATAGATCACCCGGAATGCTCCGGCGGCATCTCGAATCCGCACCTCACAGATACCCGGCCCGATGGTTTTCATCGGTTTCCAGTCGCGGGGTAGCTTGCCCAACTGCAACTGGTACAACTGATAGCCGGCTTCGTCCTGCACCGATGCCGGAAAGCTGTCCCAATCCGTTTTGCTGCCGCCCATCCAGACCAGTGCTTTCATGATTGGAATTATGCACAATTCTGCATAAGCGTGCAATCACCGTCCGATGAGTCCGAGCCATCAGCCGCTTCCAAGCAAGCGCTGGCCGTGGGGTCCGCATGCTGAAATCAGTCCAGGTATTCCACCGCAATCACGAAGTAGCGTTGCGGCCCGGAGGGCAGTTCGACCAGCAATTCATCATCGATGCGCTTCTTCAGAGCGGCCCGTGCCAAGGGTGAATCGATGCTGATGAATCCCGAGCGGGCGTCGGTTTCGTCCGGTCCGACGATAGGGTAGCGAGCCGTTTCGCCGCTCGTGACATGCTCGATTTCAAACCAGGGGGAACCCCGGACACCCATACTTCCACGGAGCCCGGACACCCAAGGCGAAGTCTGGAAAAGCGAAGCCCCGAAGCCCGGACGAAGCCCGAAGCCCGGAACGAGACGAAAGAAAGCAAGAAGCAAGGGTCAAGTCTTGTAGGGCTGGACCCATTTGGGGCGCTGATAAACAGGAGACCTACTCTGTCGCAACGGCCATCGTTGCCCGAGTCCTCATTCGGACCGGAGTTCGGCCAGGACCAGCGCCTTGAGGTTGGACCGATGGCCCGCAACTTTTGGCGGGGGTGACGGCAAACTCCGCGGCTCTCAGCGTCGGCGCTTGCGCGATGGCGCGGTGTCGAACTCGCCGAAAAGCATGTCGATGGCCGCGTCGGCATGGTACAAATCTTCGTCGCGCTGCGCGGCGGCGAGTAGGTCGAGCAACTGGCGTCGGCGCTGGGGATCGTCGAGCGCGGCCAGGGCGTCGCAATGCTGTTTTGTGAGTGCGCGCATGGCGGCGATGCGGTGCTTGAACTCCCGATCCAGCAAGCCCAGGGCACGCGCGTCGGGGGGCATGTGCAGATCGAACTCCTGCAGCAGCGGCAAGGCCAGCGCGTCACGTTCGCCTTCGAGCGTGCGGACTTGTTCCTTGAGTACGTGGTTGTAGTGGCGCAGGCGCTGCTCGGGTAGCCCGGCCAGGTGCTCGCTGTCGATTTGCTCGATTTCGATTTGCAGCGACAGCAGTTCGAGCAGGTCTTCGTTCTGATACGCCTGGTTGACCCGCTTCATCAGCGCCGTCTTGCGTTCGCGCTCGGCGCCGTCGGCTTCGCGGTCGGGATGCAGGGCGCTGGCCAGCTTGCGGTAAATTTCGCGCAGCAACAGGCTGGCCTGCTGCGCGGCG
>JBGSKT010000428.1:0-1926 GCA_041741075.1 Lysobacterales bacterium | reverse complement strand
GCTGCTTGCCGGCACAGCCTCGGCAACCGACGTGCCGGTCGCGGCCCCGCCGACCCCGGCAGCCCCCGCGATCCCGATGCCGCCGGCACCGAAGATCGACGCCAAAAGCTGGGTGCTGGTCGATTTTCTGACCGGACGCGTGCTCGCCGAAAAAGAACCCGACCTGCGCGTCGAGCCGGCCTCGATCACCAAGGTGATGACCTCCTACGTGGTGGCGAGCGAGCGCAAGTCCGGCAAGATCAAGGACGACGACGCTGTGTTCATCAGCGAGCACGCCTGGCGTAACGGCGGCGGCGGCACCGATGGTTCGACCAGCTTCATACCGCTGAACAGTTCGATCCCGCTGCACGATCTGCTCATGGGCATGATCATCCAGAGCGGCAATGACGCCGCCATCACCCTGGCCGAGCACGTTGCCGGCAGCGAAGAAACCTTCGCCGCATTGATGAACCAGTACGCCGAACGGCTCGGCATGAAGCAAACCCACTTCGTCAACGCGAGCGGCCTGCACGACCCCAACCACTACACCAGCGCACGCGACATCGCGATCCTGTCGCGCGCCCTGATCCGCGATTTCCCCGAAGACTACGCCGCCTATGCGGTGAAGCAATTCACCATCAACGGCATCACCCAGCACAACCGCAACACCCTGCTGTGGCGCGACCCCAGCGTCGACGGCATCAAGACCGGCCACCACAAGGAGGCCGGCTACTGCCTGGCCGCCTCGGCCAAACGCGGCGACACCCGCCTGATCAGCGTGATCATGGGATCAAGTGGAGAGAAAGTCCGCGCCGACCAATCGCAGGCGCTGCTCAACTATGGCTTCGGGTTCTTCGAAACCCACAAGCTATACGGCGCCGGCGATCTGGTCGCCGAGCCCAGGCTCTGGCACGGTGCCGACGACAAGGCCCGCCTGGGCCTGGCCCATGCGGCCATGGTGACCATCCCGCGCGGCAGCTACGATCGGCTGGTCGCCAGCATGAACATTCCCAAGCCACTGTCAGCACCGCTCGCCAAAGGCCAGGAAGCCGGCCGCCTGGTGGTCAGCCTGGATGGCGCCGAACTGCTCAACACGCCGTTGGTGGCGCTGGCCGATTTTCCGCCGGGCGGCGTATTCAGCCGCATGTCGGATACGGTGTGGCTGTGGTTCTCGGACGGCGAATGATCGCTTGGGACCCATGCCATGAGCGAACCTGAATCCGGCTTCCAGTTTCCCGGCTGCTTCGAGCTCACCGCCTTCGCTGAAACCGAAGCCGATTTCGCCCGATTGCTGCCCGGCCTGCTCGCTCCCCTGGACGTGGCCATGACCACCGCGACGCCGCGCAGTCGCGCCTCCAGCGGCGGCCGCTACCAGGCCATTACGGTGAGCTTCCTGTGCCCCGACCGGGGTCGCTATGACGCCGTGGTCGAGGCCGTACGCAGCCACCCGGCGGTGCGCTGGCTGCTGTGATAGCCGCGCCCGCCAGCCTGATTCCGGCACCCGAGCACCCGCTTCCGGACACGCAGCGCGAAGTGCTGGTGCGCCAACTCGGGCGCCGCGCTTATGAACCGGTGTGGCGGGCGATGCAGCGCTTCACCGACCAGCGTGGCGCCGACACTGCGGACGAATTGTGGCTGCTCGAACACGACCCGGTATTCACCCTGGGCCAGGCCGGGAAACCCGAACATGTGTTGTTCCCGGGCAGCATCCCGCTGCTCCAGGTCGATCGCGGTGGCCAGGTCACCTACCACGGCCCCGGCCAGATCGTCGCCTATCCACTGTTCGACCTGCGCCGGATGGGGATCGGGGTCAAGGAACTGGTGTGCCGGATCGAACAGGCGATCATCGACACCTGCGGGCACTTTGGGGTAACGGCCGAACGCCGCGCCGGCGCCCCGGGGGTCTATGTCGGCGCCGCCAAGATTGCCGCGCTCGGCCTGCGCGTC
>JBGSKT010000427.1:0-10564 GCA_041741075.1 Lysobacterales bacterium | reverse complement strand
CGTTGCCGCGCGCCGGTGCCGAATCGACCGCCAGGCGCAGCTCGCGCAGCAGTTGTTCGACCCCGGGCCCGATCTCGTTCAGGGCGACCCGGCTGCCGCTGACCAGGGCGACTTCGCGCTGCGCATCGCCGACCAGTTCCTGCAATTGCCGGGTGGACAGGGTCTCGCCGAAGAACTGCCCGGCCAGTTCCGGAATCTGGTGCGCCTCATCGAGGATGAATACCGCCGCGCCCGGCAGGATTTCGCCGAAGCCATCGCGCTTCAGGGCCAGGTCGGCGAACAACAAATGATGGTTGACCACGACCAGGTCGGCTTCCTGGGCGGCGCGCCGCGCCTGCACAACGTGGCAGTCCTGGAACATCGGGCATTCCTGGCCCAGGCAGTTCTCGCTGGTCGAGGTCACCCGCGCCCAGATCGGTGCGTCCTCGGGCACCGAGTCGAGTTCGCTGCGGTCGCCGCTCTGGGTGCGTTTGGACCAGGCCGCGATGCGGTTCAGTTCGCCGATCTGCGGCCGGCTCAGAAACCCGGCCTCGCCCTGGGTTCGCTCCAGCCGGAACCGGCACAGGTAATTGGCGCGGCCCTTGAGCAGGGCGGTCTTGATGCCGCGGCCGAGTGCCTTGACTACCCGCGGCAGGTCGCGGTCAAACAGTTGATCCTGCAGCGCTTTGGTGCCGGTCGAGACGATCACCCGCTGGCCGCACAGGATCGCCGGCACCAGATAGGCGAAGGTTTTGCCGGTGCCGGTGCCGGCTTCGACCACCAGTTCGGCGTTGTCGGCGATTGCGCGCGCCACTGCTGCGGCCATCTGCTGCTGCACCGCGCGCGGTGCGAAGCCATCGATCATCTGCGCCAGCACGCCCTCGGCGGATAGCGCAGAAACCGCCGGCTGGCCGGGCAGCGCGGGCGGGGTCGCGGATTTCACCGATGCCTTGACGATCACGCCGGAATCAAAGTGTCGGCGACATGCTGCACGTAGGCCTGGTATTCCTCCGGGTCCATGCGCATGATTTTCTGCTGCAGCATCAGCTGCAGGATGCCGGCATAGGCCGAATAAGCCAGCCGGGCACGGTGCAGGGCATCGCGCCGGTTCAGGCCGATGGCACGGTAGGCGGTGAGCAGGTAATTGATCCGACGCACCGACAGGCGTTCGATCACCGGCTTGACCACGGCGTGGTCCATCGCTTTCAGCAACTGGCTGTAGATGATGTGCGAACGCAGCTCGCGGCTGGTGCGCAGGAACAACTGCTGCAGGCGCTCGCGCGCGTCGGCGATCGCCTCGATCTGGTCGAACACGGTTTCCTGGTCGGCACTTTCCCAGCGCTCCAGGGCGGCGGTCAGCAGGGCTTCGCGCGAGGGGAAATGCCAATAGAAGCTGCCCTTGGTCACGTTCAGGCGCTTGGCCAGCGGCTCCACCGCCACCGCCAGCACGCCCTGCTCGGCAATCAGGTCGAGCGCGGCCTGCTCCCAATCCGCGGCCGACAGGCGCGAACGCTCGGGTTTGCTGGCGACTGCGGTGAGGGTGGCGGGGGACATGGGCCGGATTGTAGACCAGGGGCGTGGGGTTCGGAGGACGGAGCACCCTCTCCCGCCCCTTCGGGGCACCCTCTCCCGCAAGCTCGGGAACCCTCTCCCGCCCCTTCGGGGCACCCTCTCCCGCAAGCTCGGGAACCCTCTCCCGCCCCTTCGGGGCACCCTCTCCCGCAAGCGGGAGAGGGGAGATTGGCGGTGCTTGCGAGTGGGAACCCCTCTCCCGCTTGCGGGAGAGGGGCGGGGGAGAGGGTGCCGCAGGTGGGAAAGGGTCGATCGTGGTTCCGAAACCGGACGACAGGATACGGCGATAGACAGCGGTCCGACTGTAACCATACGGTAGCGTATTGACTCCCGCTGCCGCGCGCAGGATACTGAACCCTTCGGTGTAGCTATTATCGGCGCAGTGACGCCGCCGGTTACCGCCCGTGGGCCACGCCACCGATTCGTCCATTTAACCAGGATCGCCACCATGTTGAACGCCCTGCCCCTCCTCATCCTGATCGTGGTCGGTGTGTACGCCGCGCATCGACGCCTGCGCCTGTTGAACTGGGCCCTGCTCAGCGCCCTGGCGCTCGCCGGCACCGCCCTGATTCCCGGCCTGGCCCCGTTGGCGCTGGCGATTCCTGCGACGGCATTTGCGCTGCTGGCTTTGATCCTCAACCTGAAGCCCCTGCGGCGGGTGCTGATTTCAGGTCCATTCCTCAAGGCCTATCAGCGCATCACTCCGAACCTGTCGGAAACGGAGAAAGTCGCGCTCGAAGCCGGCACCGTCGGCTGGGAAGGCGAGCTGTTCAGCGGACGGCCAAACTGGTCGGTGCTGGCCGCCCAGCCGGTGCCGAAACTGAGCGCCGAGGAGCAGTCCTTCCTGGATGGCCCCTGCGAGGAACTGTGCCGCCTGCACGACGACTGGGACTGCACCCATGTGCGCGCCGACCTCAGCCCGGAAGTGTGGGACTACATGAAGAAACAGCGCTTCTTCGGCATGATCATCCCCAAACAATATGGCGGACTGGGTTTTTCGGCTCTGGCCCATTCGGCGGTGGTGGCCAAGTGCTCCAGCCTGTCGGCCACGCTATCGTCTACGGTCAGTGTGCCGAACTCGCTCGGTCCGGCCGAATTGCTGCTGCACTACGGCACCGATGCACAGAAGAACCACTACCTGCCGCGGCTCGCCCGCGGCGAAGACGTTCCCTGTTTCGCGCTGACCAATCCCTATGCCGGATCGGACGCAACCTCAATTCCGGATTTCGGCATCGTCTGCAAGGGCATTCACCAGGGCGCCGAAGTGCTCGGCCTCAAACTCACCTTCGACAAACGCTACATCACCCTGGCCCCGGTCGCGACCGTGGTCGGGCTGGCGTTCCGCTGCCTCGACCCGGACGGTCTGCTCGGCGGCGAACGCGACCGCGGCATCAGCCTGGCGCTGATTCCGCGCGAGACTCCCGGGCTCGACATCGGCCGGCGGCACTTCCCACTCAATGTGCCGTTCCAGAACGGCCCGGTGCGCGGCAAGAATGTGTTCATCCCGCTCGACTTTCTGATCGGCGGCGAAGCGATGATCGGCCAGGGCTGGCGCATGCTGGTCGAGAGCCTGAGCGTCGGCCGTGCGATTTCGCTGCCCTCGACCAGCGCCGGCGGCGTGCGCATGGGCGTGGCCGCAACCGGCGCCTATGCGCGCATCCGCAAACAATTCCAGATGTCGATCGGCCGCTTCGAAGGTGTGGAAGAAGCGCTGGCCCGGATCGGCGGCCGCGCCTACGCGGTGACCGCACTGTCGCGGATGACCGCAGCGGCGGTCGATCTGGGCGAGAAGCCGGCGGTGTCTTCGGCGATCGCCAAATACCACGCCACCGAACTCGGCACCTCGGTGGTTCGTGACGTGATGGATATCCACGGCGGCAAGGGCATCATCCTCGGCCCACGCAATTATGTCGGCCGCGCCTATCAGGCCGCGCCGATCGGGATCACCGTCGAGGGCGCCAACATCCTCACCCGCAGCATGATCATTTTCGGCCAGGGCGCGATCCGCTGCCATCCGTTTGTGCTCAAGGAACTGCAGGCCGCCGCGCTGACCGATGCCGGCGCGCGGCTGCGCGAATTCGACCGGCTGCTGTTCGGGCATATCGGTTTCGCGATCAGCAATGGCGTGCGCTCGTTCCTGCTTGGCCTGAGCCATTCGCGGCTGGCGCGCGCGCCGATCGGCGGGGCCAGCACGGCCAGTTTCTATCGCAAGCTGACCCGCTACAGCGCCGCACTGGCGCTGTGCGCCGACACCGCGATGCTGGTCCTCGGCGGCAAGCTCAAGACCCGGGAACGCCTGTCGGCGCGGCTCGGCGATGTGCTGTCGAACCTGTACATCGTCAGCGCCATGTTGAAGCGCTTCGAAGACCAGGGTCGTCCGGCCAGCGACCATCCGCTGCTGGCCTGGGCGACCTACGACCGCGTCGATGCGATCCAGACCGCGCTGGATGATTTCCTGCGCAACTTTCCGGTCCGTCCGATCGCCTGGTTCCTGCGCGCCCTGGTGTTCCCGATCGGCATGCACGAAAAGACCCCGGGTGATCGCCTGGGTCACCGCGTCTGCACCCTGCTGCTGGCGCCGAGCGAGGCCCGCGACCGGCTGATCGAGGGCGTCTATCTGACCCCCAACCCGAACAATCCGGTCGGCCGCATGCACCACGCCCTGCCCAAGGTGATCGCCGCCGAACCGATCGAACGCAAATTGTGGAAGGCGATCAAATCCGGTCAGATCAAGGCGCCGGATGCCGACGGCCAGTTGGCCGAAGCGGTCGAATGCAAGTTGATCTGCGCCGAAGAGGCCAGATTGCTGGCCGAGGTGCGGGTGATCACGCACGAGGTGATCAGCGTGGATGATTTCGATCCCGCCGAACTGCGCGCGGCCAGCGCAGCACCCGGCGTGGCCCACCTGAAGTCAGCCGCCTGAGCCAATATCAGCGCTGGGAGCGGTGCGGACTTATTGTGGGAGCGACAGGGTTCAGCGGACAGAAAACAAAAGACCGATAAAGCAAGCGCGCTCGCGGTGGTCTTGCTGTCCTCTCCGTCTCACTCTTCCGTCGCCCCGGCGTTCGCCGGGGCGACGGTGGTTTCTGTCTTCTGTCTTCTGTCCTCTGTCCTCTGTCCTCTGTCCTCTGTCCTCTGTCCTCTGACCCCTACATCCCCATGAAATCGCGCTTGCCGATCTCGACGCCGTTGTGGCGCAACAGGGCATAGCTGCTGGTCATGTGGAAGAAGAACTGCGGAATGCCGTAGCGGAACAGATAATCCTGGCCGCTGAAGCGCATTTCCTTGGCGGTGCCCGGGCGCAGCACGATATCGCGATCCTCGGCACCCGCGAATGCGGCCGTCGGCAGTGTGCCGATGAAAGCCAGCACGGTGTCAATGCGGGCGATCAGCTCGGCAAAACTCTGTTCCTTGTCTTCATGTACTGGCACTTCGACGCCGGCCAGGCGCGCGGACACGCCCTTGGCAAAGTCGCAGGCGATCTGCACCTGCCGGGTCAGCGGAAACATGTCCGGTGCGAGCCGCGCGCCGAGCAGGGCCTGCGGTTCGATCTTCTTCGCCTCGGCGTGGTCAGCCGCCTTGGCCAGAATGTGCTTGAGGCTGCCCAGCATCTGCTGGAACAGGGGGACCGATGCGGCATGGAAGGAAAGACTCATTGCATTGCTCCGTGGTAAGAGATCAGGGTGTGTAGCCAGGCATTGTAGGGCAGCGGCGGATGCGCGGGCGGTTGTTGGGAGCGAGCGGTTGTGGCAGCGACGGAACGTCGCTTCCAGAAGACAGAAGACGGATGACAGACGACAGAAAGGGCAAAAGCAACCGAAAACGCTGTTGCTTTTCTATGTCCTCTGTCCTCTGTCCTCTGAACCCCGTCGCTCCCACATTTCTCCCCGGTCCGGACCGCGGCCATCTGCACCGACGCGGCATTTACACTATTCTTCTCCAGCCGCTGCCGGCGAGCGCGATCTGCCACCGAGAAAAGCCCATGAGCACCCCCTATCCCATCGCCCGCCCGACCTCGAATGCCGCCATCGTCAGCCTGGTCTTTGGTTTGCTGGGCTGGCTGATCCTGCCCCTGATCGGCGCGCTGGTCGCGGTCATCACCGGCCATATCGCGCGCGGCGATATCAAACGCGCCAATGGCCAGATGGAAGGCGACGGCATGGCGATCGCCGGACTGGTGCTTGGCTATCTGTGGATCGGCCTGTGCATTCTGGTGGTTGCGGCGGTATTCCTGTTCCTCGGTGGCATCGCCTTTCTGGCCTCGATGAGCGGCAATTGAGCCCGACCGAAGCCCTCAATCTGCATCTGCATCAGCGCGCGCGACCTTGAGCGCCAGGTCGATCGGAAAGCCACGTTGGGCCAGAAACTGCGCGCGCTTGCTGCGCTCCTTTGCATCGGCCGCGGGCTGATCGCGGAACTTGCGTCGGTAGGCCTGCCGGGCCAGTTGCGGCCAGTCCGGCGTCTCGGCATCGATCGCCGCCTGGCCCTCGGTAGCGTTGATGCCGTGGCTCGACAATTCCATGCGGATGCGCAGCAGCCCATAGCCATCGTTGATCCGGCGCCGCACCAGGGCCCCGGCGAAGCGCTGATCGGATTGCAGATTGCGTTCGCAAAGTTCGCCGACCAGTTCATTCGCCGCGTCCGGCGCCAGCCCCTTGTGCACCAGCTTGCGCTGCAACTCGCGCCCGGAATGCTCGCGCCGGGCGAGCAGATCGATGGCACGCTCACGCGGCGACTTCGGGGATTTCGGCGGACGGGGCATGGCGCTGCGACTGTCGATGAAATCGATCACAGTTTCGCAGGTTTGGCGGCGCACTGGCCACGACCTGCACATTGCGGCGCACGGCCTTGACCCTGGCGCCTGGCCGGCATAGTCTTACCAACATCTTACCTGGACCGAAATCATGCACACCACCCGCCTTTCCAGCAAGGGCCAGATGGTCATCCCCAAGGCCCTGCGTGATGCCCTGCACTGGACCACCGGTCTGGAAGTGCGGGTGACCCACACCGGTGACGGCTTGCTGATCCGCCCCCAATCCGCGTTCGCGGCGACCGAACTTGTCCAGGTGAGCGGCCTGCTCAAGGATCGGGTCGCTCCCAGAACGGACAGTGAAATCGCGGCCGCGCTGCGCCAGGATCTGCGGAGGCGCTGGCGTGATCGCCGTTGATACCAATGTGCTGGTGCGCTTGCTGGTTGGCGACCATCCAGAACAGGCCAAAGCCTGCCAGCAGTTGTTTGCCAGGCACAACGTTTTCATCAGTGACAGCGTGTTGCTGGAGACCGAGTGGGTGCTGCGTGCCGCTTATGACCTGCCACCGGTCGAGGTATGCCGGGCGCTGAGGCTGATCTGTGGTCTGGACCGGGTAACCCTGGTCGATGCGCAACGCATGGCCAGAGCGATCGACTGGCATGCGGCTGGACTCGATTTCGCCGACGCCGTTCACCTTGCCACCAGCCCCGGCCAGACCATCTTCAAGACCTTTGACCCGGCCTGCATCCGGCGGGCGGGAAAGATCACCGGGCGGCGTGTGGAAAAACCCTGAATGCCGGTCGCTGGCGGGGTGCCCGCAGGACTTCCGGGAGTGCCGCGGAATCGCTCGGATGTTGACCGTGTCGGCGGTTTGGCGGGCGTGATCTGCGCTACATTCGCCTCTCCAACGGGCACCGACCGGGGGTTCACCAATGATCCGCACCTGCACGCCACGCGTTTCGCGGGTGGCCGCGCTGCTTGCCGTGGCGGTGTTTGCCGGCAACCCCGCCGCCACCGCGCAAACGCTGTTTGCCAGCGGCTTCGAGCCCGGCGAGGGCGGCGTCTGTGCCGGCTTTTACGATGCCGGCTTCAGCCCGGTGCTGGGACCGGACCCGGTCGTCGCACCCAATCTGCCGCGACCGGCCAAAGGCGTGGTGGTGACCGACCCCAACTTCGGCACCTGTGTGGTGCGCGCCACCGACCATGCGGTCGAGCCGCCGAACGGCTTTGCGCGCAATGATTATTCGCGCCGTCAGGCCTTCAATGCCGACAACAGCCGTTTCCTGGCCTATGCCCTGAATGGTGCCTGGCATCTGTACGACGCGCAGTCGCTGGCCCATCTGCGGGTATTGAACGGACCCGCCGGCGACGCCGAGCCGCAGTGGCATCCGAGCGACCCGAAACTCCTGTACTGGATTCCGATCAATGGCGGCATGCAGTTGAACCGGCTCGATGTCGAAAGCAACAGCAACACCGTGGCCAGCAGTTTCACCGGCAAATTGCCCTGGCCGGATGTCACCCGGGTGTGGACCAAGTCCGAGGGCAGCCCCTCGGCCGACGGCCGCTACTGGTGCTTCATGGCCGAGACCGACGCCTTCGCTATCCGCGGTGTGTTCACTTACGACCTGCAGACCGGGACGGTACTCGGCACCCGCGCCATCAGCAGCCGTCCCGACCACGTCAGCATGTCGGCGTCCGGCCGTTGGTGCGTGGTCTCGGGTGGCGATGTCGGCGGCGGCACCGTCGCCTGGAGCCGGGATTTCAGCACTTCGCTGCCCCTGCACTCGACCTCGGAGCATTCCGATCTGGCGCTCGGGCTCGACGGTCACGACTACTTCGTGTTCGTCGATTATCAGAGCAACAACGGCGACCTGATGATGGTCGATCTGGACAGCGGCCAGCGCACTGCGTTGTTTGCCACCTACATCGAGGGTACCGCCACCGCCTACCACGTCTCCGGCAAGAGTTTTGCCCGGCCCGGTTGGGTACTGCTGTCGACCTATGCCCGCAGTGGCGCCGAGAAGTGGCTGCACGAACGCATCCTGGCGGTGCAGCTGCAACCCAACCCGACCCTGGTCAACCTGGCCCACCACCACAGCTACTACAACGGCTACTGGACCGAACCGCACGCTTCGGTCAACCGCGATTTCACCCGGGTACTGTTCAGCTCCAACTGGGGCAGCCAGTCGGACCTCGACGTGGACGCCTATATGATCGTGCTGCCGCCCGATCTGCTGCCCTGAAGCCGGGCTGAGGACCGTCGGCGTAGCGGCGAGACCAACCCGAAATTCGCGATGCGACGCCGCTGGCGCCGCCCATGGCCGCGCGAACGTGCGAAAATGCGCCGTTTCCGCGTGCGTCGATGGGCGGCTGCGCCCGGCGCGTCCGCCAGCATGCTGGTCGCGACCTGCCGTCGCTCCTGCATTTCCGCATTCCCGTTCGCGACGTGCCGTCGCTCCTACATTTCCGCATTCCTCAAGGCAGGTTTCCCATGGGCAGAGGCCCCAGCATCGAAGGTCGCAAAAACGCCGAAGACGCACGTCGCGGCAAGGTTTTCACCAAACTGATCCGCGAGATCACCGTGGCGGCCCGCGCCGGTGGCGACCCGGCGAGCAATGCCCGGCTGCGCGCCGGTATCGACAAGGCACTGTCGGCGAACATGACCAAGGACACCATCGAACGCGCGGTCAAGCGCGGCTCCGGTGCCGATGAAGCCGACAACATGCACGAGCTGCGCTACGAGGGCTATGGCCCAGCCGGCGTGGCCCTGATCATCGACTGCCTGACCGACAACCAGCAGCGTACCGTTGCCGATGTGCGCCATGCCCTGAACAAGCACGGCGGCAATCTTGGTACCACCGGCTCGGTCGCCTTCCAGTTCGATCGCCTCGGCGAAATCGTGCTCGACGCCGACGATGCCGCGGCCGAGGAACGCATCTTCGAACTAGCCCTGGAAGCCGGCGCCGACGATGTGCAGAACGCCTACGGCGAAGCGACCGTGCTGTGCGCAGCCGAGCAGTTCGAGGCAGTCAAGAAGGCCCTGATCGCAGCCGGCCTCGCCCCGACCCGGGCCGGCGTGGTGATGCGCCCGCAGAACCGGGTCGTGGTCAGCGAAGAAGTGGCCGAAACCCTGCGCGATCTGCTCGACCGCCTGGAAGACCTGGACGACGTGCAACAGGTCTTCCACAACGCGATGCCACCAGAAACCGAAGCGGACTGAGCGGTTCGCGGATCGAATGCAGGTGATGTTCTGTCAACTGTACATTCAATCTTGACACAATGTGTGTTTCGGCTCTATGGTTGGATTGGCCCGACGACCGGGTCAGACGACTGAAGAAGCTGCTATGCATTGGAAATCCTGGCTGTTTGGGCTGATGACGGCGCTAACGCCGTTTGGTACTGGCGTGTCGGCCCCGCTGATGGTGTTCGAAGGGCACATGCTGGCACTGGATATACGGGTAGCTGGCAAGCAAGTCATGACCCCGATGGTCGAGCTGGTAGCCAATGCTCCTGCCCTGGTCGAAGTGCAAGGGGCGCAACCCAATGATCTCTATAGTTTGCAGCTTTTGTTGCGGGATCGGCAACGCGTTGGGAAGATCGACAATGCCATTTCCATCGAGGCCGAGCTCTCTGCTGGGGACGAGAAGTCGCAAATGCTCTTGGCGAGCACGACCTTGTTCATTCAACCGGGGAAAGGCGGAACTGCGGCAGTCGGGAGCGACCGCGGCGAAATAGTGATCAGTGTTCTCAGTCATGCGGTCAAGTCTCGCACCATGTCCGAAGCTGAGTAACAGAAAGTGCTGACTGCTTGCGATGCAAGTGCAATACCTCCGTTGGCTGCCGGGAGGCTTACTGCTCCGATCGCTCCGGCAGGCGAGCCGGCATCCTGCTGTTCCGCCACTTGCAACGGGCCGGGTGGTACGTTGCGTTGCTGCGGCGCCATTGGATGCTGTGCCTGTGGCGCCTGTTGCTATCCTCCCTAATGGGGTTGCGGAGTCGTGATGACTCCTTGGCCCTCCTAGCGCTTGACCTGAAATTCAGCAATGAATGGCTGGTTGGTGTCTTGGGCCCGACCCTCGCCGCCAGCCGACGATGCCCTGCCAGCGCTACTGCTGCATGGTCGCCGGCGGATGGTGATGGTGCGACGTGCCCTCGCCCAGCCAGGGCGAGATGGCGATGAACAAGCCGAACGCGAACATCAGTGCCGCGATGCTGCGGCGGGCCAGGGGGCCGAGCACGAACCCCTGCAAGCGGGCCACGGC
>JBGSKT010000426.1:0-6518 GCA_041741075.1 Lysobacterales bacterium | reverse complement strand
GCGGCCACGCCCTCCGAAATCATGGCCCTGCTCGAACTCGGCTTCGATTGCGTAAAGCTCTTTCCGGCCGCGGCGCTGGGCGGCCGTGCCCGCATCAAGGCCCTGGCCGGACCGTTTCCCGGGCTCGGACTGTGCCCGACCGGCGGCATCGGCGAGGCCGAGGCGGCGGCCTATCTGGCCGAACCCAACGTACTCGCCATCGGCGGCTCCTGGATGCTGCCAGCCGATTGGCTGGCGGCCGGACGCTTCGACCTGATCGAAGCCAGCGCCACCCGTGCCAAGTCCCTGATCGCGGCATCGCGGCGGGTGTAGCGTCATTCAGGGCAACCTGGCTGCCAAGAAAAATCCGTCGCCCCGGCGAACGCCGGGGTCCAGTCCAAACGCTGGCGGCAGCGCCAACCACTGGGTCCCGGCGTTCGCCGGGACGACGCCGTTCGGAAGTTCGGCGCCGGGGGTTGGGACCTGGCCGTTACCCCATCCGGTCTTCAATCCGGCTTTCACAAATCATTCGGTCATTCAGCGCAAAGGCTACCCGCCGACACTGGCGATCAGGCAGGACCAGGGCGGTGCGATCAGCAACTGGTCTTGCAGGTGCGCGGGTGGCAGGCCGTGCTCGCTGATCGGGCTGACCCGACCGGGCAGGGACAGCGGGCAGCGCGCTTCGCGCGGACTGAGGTTGAAGGCCAGCAGCAGGGTTTCGCCGGCCCAACTGCGGGTGAAGGCGAGGATCGGTTCGGGGGTATCGAGGAAGTGGATCTCGCCCAAGCGCAGGCAAGGCTGCAAACGCCGCCAGTGCATGAACTGGCGGAAACGTCGCAGCACCGAATGCACGCTGGACTCCTGCACCGCTACCGCCAGTGCCTGGTGTTCTTCCGGGATCGGCAGCCAGGGCGCGACGCTGGAAAATCCGCTGTGCGGCTGCGTCGCGTCCCAGGGCATCGGCGTGCGACAGCCGTCGCGGCCCTTGAAGTTCGGCCAGAAGGCCTTGCCGTACGGGTCCTGCACCGATTCGTAGGGCACCTCGACCTCGCCCAGGCCGAGTTCTTCGCCTTGATAGACGCAGGCGGAGCCGCGCAGGCTGCACAGCAGGCCGGTCAGCATCGCCGCCATCTCCGGCGTGGCCTTGTCGCCACCCCAGCGCGTGCAGGCGCGCACCACGTCGTGATTGGAAATCGCCCAACACGGCCAGCCCGCGGCCATGGCCCGATCCAGTCGGCTGACGGTGTCGCGAAAATAGGCGGCGCTGAAGTCGTCGGTCAGCAGCTCAAAACTGTAGGCCATGTGCAGGCCGCGCGCATGGGTGTATTCGGCCATCGTTACCAGCGAATCCTCCGAGGAAATCTCGCCCAGACTGACTACGCCGGGATACTGGTCGAGCAGTGCGCGCAGGTCGGCCAGAAAGGCGAGATTCTCCGGTTGGGTATTGTTGAAGTGGTGGTACTGGAAGGCGTAGGGGTTGTCCGGACTGAAGCCGCGCCCGACCCGGTGTTCGACCGGCTTGGCCGGGTTGTCGCGCAGCCTTCGGTCGTGGAAGTAGAAGTTGACCGCGTCCAGCCTGAGCCCGTCCACGCCGCGGTCCAGCCAGAAGCGCAGCACATCGAGCACCGCCGCGCGCACTTCGGGGTGGTGGAAGTTCAGATCCGGCTGCGAGGACAGGAAGTTGTGCAGGAAGTACTGCCCACGGCGCGGCTCCCAACGCCAGGCGACACCGCCGAAGATCGACATCCAGTTGTTCGGTGGGGTGCCGTCGGCGCGGGCGTCGGCCCACACGTACCAGTCGGCCTTGGGATTGTCGCGGCTGCTGCGGCTCTCCTTGAACCATTCGTGCTCGACCGAGTTGTGGCTGAGCACCTGGTCGATCATCACCTTGAGCCCGAGCGCGTGGGCGCGGGCGAGCAGCTGGTCGAAGTCGGCTAGCGTGCCGAACAGCGGATCAACCGCGCGATAGTCGGACACGTCGTAGCCGAAGTCAGCCATCGGCGATTGGAAGAACGGCGCGATCCACACGCCGTCCACGCCCAGGCCGGCGATGTAATCGAGCTTGTCGATGATCCCGGGCAGGTCACCGACGCCATTGCCGTCGGTGTCGAGGAAACTGCGCGGATAGATCTGATAGATGACCGCGCCGCGCCACCAGGGCGCGGCCGCGGGCGAAGCCTGGGTTTCGACGGCGGGCACTGGGGCGGGCTCTGACACGGGCGATTCCAAAGCGGCGACGGTCGCGGGAGTGTACGGGCAAGCGGTACGAACACCGCCCGCCGCTGCATACGTATTCATCGCCCGGACGACCGAGGACGGAGGACGGAAGACAGAAAAGCGGAAGTAGGGTGGATAAGCGCAGCGGTTTTCAACGGCGGAGCCGGTCATCCACCGCAGCGTCGGCGCCAGCCATTGTGGGAGCGACGGGCACGTCGCGACTGCCGCTTCGATAGCCGAGTCGCGACGTGCCGTCGCTCCCACAACGGCCGCTTCAACACACTCCGACGCAGGTGCTCGCGCTAACGAAATTGTAATGAATACGTATGCAGGCATCTGGTCGCGCTTCCGGCGCGGCCATACGATGCGCTGGCACTGATGGCACTGGCGCCATCGTTCAAGACACCGGCGCGAAATCCGCTTGCTGCGGCTCGGCTGGCAACCCATTGGCAGCTCACCCTCGGGAGGGGATCATGTTGGAATTGAAACGGAATGCCTTGTTTCTGGCGCTGGCAGCGACCGGTTTTTGTATGCTTTCCACGGTCAACGCACAAGAGGCTGCCACTACCACCGCCACCGACACGACAGCGCAAGCCGCTGATGCCGACGCCGACCAGGACGCCGCCGATGCCGCGGCGCGCAAGGCCAAGGCCGACGGCGACTCGGCGACGAAGATGGACGTGGTCGAGGTGCGCGGTTTCCGCCAGAGCGTCGAGACCGCGATCGCGGTCAAGCGCGACAACTCGTCGATCGTCGAGGTGATCTCGGCCGAAGACATCGGCAAACTGCCCGACGTGAGCATCGGCGAGGCGCTGGCGCGTCTGCCCGGTCTGACCGCGCAGCGCGTCGATGGCCGCGCCCAGGTGATCAGCGTGCGCGGCCTCGGCCCGGATTTCAGCACCGCCCTGCTCAACGGTCGCGAACAGGTCACCACCGGCGACAATCGCGGCGTCGAATTCGACCAGTACCCGGCCGAGTTGCTCGGCGGTGTGGTGGTCTACAAGACCCCGGACGCCAATCTGGTTGGCCAGGGCCTGGCCGGCACCGTCGATCTGCGCACGATCCGCCCGCTCGAACATGGCCGCCAGACCATGGCGGTCAATGCCCGCTATGAGGCCAACGACGACAGCGCATTCAATGCCGACGCCCCGGACACCGGCTACCGGGTCACTGGCATGTTCATCGACCAGTTCCTCGACGATACCCTGGGCTTAACGCTGGGCTTCTCCACGCAATCCACGCCGACCCAGCAGGAACGCTTCAACGCCTGGGGATTCCCGACCGTCAGCGACGGCGGTCCCAACGTGATTGGCGGCGCCAAGCCCTTCGTCGGTTCCAACGATCTGAATCGCACCGGCCTGATCGGCACGATCGAATACCGGCCGAGCGACACCTATCACACCACCCTTGACCTCAGTTACTCCGACTTCAAGGAAACCCAGCTGATTCGTGGCATCGAGTTCCCGCTGTTCTGGTCCAACGCCCAGCTGCGTCCGGACTTCACTGCGGTCGATGGCCTGGTCACCCAGGGCGTGTTCGACAATGTGCGCGGGGTCATGCGCAATGATCGCAACGAGCGCAACGCCGAGCTGTTCAGTTTTGGCTGGAACAACCGCTTCCAGTTCAGTGAGAGCTGGGGTGTGGAAACCGACCTCAGCTATTCGCATTCGAGTCGCAGCGATGATCTGGTCGAGACCTATCTTGGCACCGGTCCCGGGTCCAACAACGGCCTGGCCGATTCACTCGGCTTCAGCGTCGGTAGCGGCGGCCAGTTCCGCTTCAGTCCGACCATCGACTACGGCAACCCGGCCCTGTTCGGCATCACCGACCCGCAGGGCTGGGGTGGCGGCGCCGGTCTGACCCAGGCTGGCTTCATCAATGCACCGGATACCGACGACCAGCTTGCCCACCTCAAGCTCAGCGTCGATCGTGCCTTCAGCAGCGGCGTGATCAGCAAGGTAACCGTCGGCACCGATTTCAGCCGCCGCGACAAGGACCGGCAGATCCGCCAGCAGTTTTTGACTCCGGTCAATGGCACCGACAACACCAATGGCTTCACCCCGATCCCGACCGAGCTCCTGTTCTCCAATCCGGCCAACCTGGGCTTCATCGGCATCCCCGGCCATCTGTCGCTGCGTCCCCTCGAACTGATCGAGCAGGGTTTCCTGATCCCGGTCGACACCGCGCTGTCCTCGTTCAACATCCCGCAGGACTGGAAAGTCCGCGAGGATATTGCGCTCGGCTTCGTCAAGGCCGACATCGACACCCAGTGGGGCGACACCCTGGTCAGCGGCAACATCGGTGTGCAGGCGATCTACACCGACCAGAGTTCCGGTGGCTTCCGCGCCGCCGCGCCGCCGCCGGGAAGCCCCGGGGTCGACAACCCGAACTTCGTTCAATCGCGCGATGGCGACAAGTATTGGCGGCTGCTGCCCAGCCTGAACCTGATCTTCGACTTCGGCGACGACTTCAAGGCGCGCCTGGGCGCCGGCCGGACCATGGCCCGGGCGCGCATGGACCAGCTCAACGCCGGGTTGAGCCTGAACGTCAATCGCACCCAGCTCACTTCGACCGACCCGAACCGTTCGGCCTTCAGCTCCAGCGGTGGCAATGCCAACCTGAAGCCGTTCATGTCGACCAATCTCGACCTGTCGCTGGAGAAATACTTCGCCGACGGCAAGGGCTATGTCGCCCTGGCGGGTTACTACAAGGATCTGGCGGATTTCGTGAATCCGAACTCCTCGCGTCTGGTCGACTTCTCGCAGTTCGTGGACGAGTTCCTGAGCCCGGAAGAGCAGCAGATGCTCGGCACGCCGTTCGGACTCGCTTCCGGTCCGACCAACAGCGGCAAGGGCTGGATCGCCGGCGGTGAGTTCACCGTCTCGGTGCCGCTGGATATGGTGCTGCCGGCGCTGGACGGCTTCGGCTTGATCAGCAGCGTGACCTATACCGACAGCAGCGTGAGTCTGGCGCCCGGCGAAAGCAAGATCACCGTTCCGGGCCTGTCCAAGTACGTAGTCAATACCACTTTCTACTTCGAGCAGAACGGATTCTCGGCCCGGCTCGGTCACCGTTACCGCGATGAATTCCTGTCCGAGATTTTCGGCCTGAGTGCGACCCGCGTAACCCGATCGGCCAAGAGCGAGAGCGTGCTCGACGCGCAGGTCAGCTACGAATTCCAGCAGGGATCGCTGGACGGACTCACCCTGCTCGCCCAGGCCAACAATCTGACCGACGAACCGTTCACCACCTTCGAGCAGGGCGACGGCCGCTTCGTCATCGATCGGCAGAAGTTCGGCGTCAGCTTCCTGTTGGGTGCGTCGTACAAGTTCTGACCGGACAAACTCGGTGTTGATTCCCCATTCACCCCTGGTGCCGATCTCCTCCGGCGCCAGAGGTGTTTCTTTTGCGGTTGGGCCGGGGTGCCGCATGGTCGGATCGGCGTCTTGCGTTTCCGATACCTGGTCATAGGATCGACCGTGGGTCCGCTGGTGGCGATGCGGGCCCGGCAATGCGCTGCGATGCCAAATCCCGAAAACGGAAGCCGAGCCAATGACCGACCCCCGCATCAAACGCATCGTAATCGTTGGCGGCGGCACCGCCGGCTGGATGGCGGCGGCGATGCTGGCCAAGGCGCTCGGCCCGCGGGTCGCAATCGAGCTGGTCGAATCCGAGGAAATCGGCATCGTCGGCGTCGGCGAAGCGACCATCCCGCAGATCCGTCTGGTCAATGGCTTCCTCGGTCTGGACGAGGACGAGGTGCTGCGCGCCGCGCAGGGCACGATCAAGCTCGGCATCCAGTTCAACGACTGGCTGCGCCCGGGGCACTCCTATCTGCATGCGTTTGGCGAAATCGGCATGGCGCTCGGGCCGCTGACGTTCCAGCACTACTGGCTGCGCCACCGCGCGGCCGGCGCCAACCCGGATCTGTGGGCTTATTCGCTCAACGCCGAGGCCGCACGCGGCAATCGCTTTCAACGCAATACCGGCCCGGTGCGCACACCGCCCGGCGAACTGCGCTACGCCTACCACTTCGACGCCGGCTTGTACGGCCGGTTTCTGCGTCGCTACGCCGAACAGCGGGGCGTGCTACGCACCGAGGGCAAGGTCGTGCAGGTGCATCTGCGGCCCGAGGACGGCTTCATCGACTCGGTGCAGATGGAAAACGGCGAGCGCATCGCTGGCGACCTGTTCCTCGATTGCTCCGGCTTCCGCTCGCTGCTGCTCGGCTCCGCGTTGGGCGTGCGCTTCGAGGACTGGAGCGGCTGGCTGCCGTGCAACCGCGCGGTGGCTATCGCCTGCGCGCGTACCGCGCCGCTGCT
>JBGSKT010000425.1:0-2166 GCA_041741075.1 Lysobacterales bacterium | reverse complement strand
CGCGCCGGCCACCTGCTCGATCCGGACCGTGAGCAGGTGCAAGATAATGTGGTGATCGTGTCGAAGTGCCCAAGGGGGTCGAGCTGTGCGATGGTGCCGATGCCTGCCGGCGGGCGGTGCGCGACCAGCTCGCGCATGGCGCCGACTGGATCAAGCTCTACGTCGAGCGCAGTTATTTCAAGAACGCGGAAGGGCAGATTCGCGGCCGGCCCAATTTTACCGCCGACGAATTGCGCGCCATGGTCGACGAGGCACACCGCAATGGTCACCGCGTGGCGGCGCATTCGATGACCCCGACCGGCCACGTGCTGGCGCTCGCCGCCGGGGTGGATTCGATCGAACATGGCCCGGTGCTGGATGCCGAAAGCATCGCCGCCATGGTCCGCCAGGGCGTGTATTGGTGCCCGACCGCGAGCGTACTGGCCGCGGTCGCTCCCGGGCGCAGCCAGAGCAATCCGATCTGGTCCGATTTGCTGGCGGCGCAATCGGATTCGTTTCGACGCGCGCTCAAGGCCGGGGTCAGGATCGTGCTCGGCACCGACGCCGGTGGCTTTGCCTGGGACGAGATCAATCAGGCCGAGGAGTTCGGTCGTTACGTCGCGCTCGGCATGCGTCCCTGGCAGGCACTGCGCGCCGGCACCCTGGGCGCGGCCGAACTGCTCGATCGCCAGCAGGAGATCGGCCGCATCGCCCCCGGTTACCGCGCCGATATCGTCGCCCTGGCGGCCGACCCGATCAACGACATCCACGCCACCGAGCAGGTGGTCTGGGTGATGCAGGCCGGTCGGGTGGTCAAATCCGGCGCCCGCACGGACTGATTGCCGCCCGATCATGGACAGCGCAGGCCGACGGCAATAAGGTCCGGGTTTCCGAACGGCAATGGAGCGGCAATGACTCGGCAATCCGTCACGATCTCCAGCGCCCTGTTGGCGCTGGTCCTGGTCTTCCCCTCGGCCCGCTGCGCCGCCGCCCAGTCGCTGACCGAAGCGAGTGCGTTGCCCAGCATCGCCGCAGCGACGCATGGTCTGACCGCGGTCGCGGGTTTGTTCGATGTGTACCGGGACGATGCGCAGGGCCGGGTCCTGCTGGCGGTGTCCACGCTCGACTCGCCCTTCCTGCTGGCGAGCTCGCTGCCCTGGGGACTGGGTTCCAACGATGTCGGGCTGGACCGCGGGCAGTCCGGTGAAACCCGGCTGGTGCGCTTTCACCGCGTTGGCAAACGCCTGTTCCTGATCCAGCAGAATCCGCGATTTGTCGCCGACAGCGCAGATCCGGACGAGCGTCGCGCGGCCACCGAGGCCTTCGCCGAATCGGTGTTGTGGGCGGGCGACATCCTGGCCGAGCAGACCGCGCCGGTGCTGGCCGTGCTGGTCGATGCCAGCCCCCTGCTGCTGCTCGACCTGCACGGCATCGGCGAGCGTCTGAACCAGTCTGGGCAGGGCCGCTACCAGATCGATGCCAGCCGCAGCAGTGCCCTGCCGACGCTGGCCAAAAGTTTTCCCGACAACACCGAGCTGGAGTCCATGCTGACCTTGGTCGGTGCTGGCGAGGGCGAATTCGTCCGGGCGGTGGCACCGGCGCCGACCAGCCTGACCGTGCGCCAGCACCTGAGTCTGGTGCGCCTGCCCGGTCCCGGCTTCGTGCCGCGTCGCTACCACCCCGGTTCCGGCGCTTTCAGCAGTGGCTACAGCGATTTCGCGCGTCCGCTCGCGGCCAGTCTGGACCTGCGTTGGCAACCGCGCTTCCGCCTGGAGAAGACCGACCCCAACGCGGCCATGTCGACGGTCAAAAAGCCGATCGTGTTCTATCTGGATCGCGGCACCCCGGAGCCGGTCCGCCAGGCGCTGCTCGATGGCGCCAACGGCTGGCAGTCCGCATTCGAACAGGCCGGATTCAAGGACGCGTTCCGGGTCGAGCTGCTGCCGCTCGATGCCGATCCCATGGATATCCGCTACAACATGATCCACTGGACGCATCGCCAGACCCGCGGCTGGTCTTATGGCGCCGCCCTGATCGATCCGCGTAGCGGCGAAATCATCAAGGGTGTGGTCAACTTCGGCTCACAGCGCGTGCGTCAGGACATTCTGATCGCCGAGACCCTGCTCGCGCCCTATGCCGAAGGCGCCGCGGCGGGGCTGGCCGCGCAGGCCGAACAGGCCGCGCTGG
>JBGSKT010000424.1:0-2493 GCA_041741075.1 Lysobacterales bacterium | reverse complement strand
GCATGCGCAGCGATTCGACGAAGGCGTCGGCCCGGGAAAGGATCAGCCCGGCGATCAGGGCCGGCACGGTCGCCAGCGCGATACCCCAGCCGAGGCGGCGGCGCTCGCGCAGCACCGGCGAGGGATCGGTCGACAACACCGCGCGCAGAATGTCGATCAACTCGCGGCGGTAATAGGCCAGCACCGCGATCAGGGTGCCGAAGTGCAGCGCCAGATCGAAATCCAGGCCCTGATAGGCAAAGCCGAAAAAGAACCCGGCCAGGCCGAGATGGCCGGAGCTCGACACCGGAAGAAATTCGGTCAGCGCCTGCACCAGGGCCAGAATCACTACTTGTCCGATGTCCATGCCCGTTCACTGACCGATCGCAGCCGCAGATTGTAGCGGCATCAAGCGACCGCCCGTCTTGGCCGGGTAGGAATGGGTGTAGACCGTAATCACGCCTTGCCTCGGATCGGCACCCGGCGATGCCGGTCAGGGGTGTTCGGCCTCCAGATGGACCCGCTCATGGCGCAGCAGGTACACCCCGCTGGCGACGATGATGGCCGCGCCGAGCAGGGTGACCAAGTCCGGCCAGACTTGCCAGATCAGCACATCGAGACCGATCCCCCAGGCTAGTGCGGTGTATTCGAGCGGGGCGATCTGCGATGCTTCGGTCAGCCGGAACGCCTCGGTGATTGCATACTGGGCCAGCGCACCGACGACGCCGATGCCGGCCACCAGCCAGAGGTCAGTGTCGCGCAGCGGCAGCCAGTGCGGCAGGGCCAGGGCGGTGGATCCTGCTGCCATCATCGCCAGCATCCAGAACATCAGCGCCTGGCTGGAGTCGCTGCGGCTGATCACCCGGACCATGACCGCCGACAGCGAATACGCCGCGGCCGCGCCAATGACCGCGAAACCGGCGAGACCGAGCATGCCATCAGTGCTTGGTCTGAGTACCACCAGTACGCCGATGCCACCGACCGCAACTGCCAGCCAGCGTGCCCGTCCCACGCGCTCGCCGAGCATGGGTCCGGACAGGGCAGTGATCATCAGGGGCGCCACGAAGAACAACGAGTAGGCCGTGCTTAGTGCCAGCGTCTGCAGGGAATAGCTGAACCCGACCATCATCAGCACGGCGAGCACGCCGCGCAGCAGATGCAGTGGCCAGCGGATCGCGAACAGCGTTTTCACTCGCACCGTGGCCAGTACCCACAGCGTCACCAGCGGCAGCGATGCCAGCGCACGCAACGCCGCGACTTCAGCCGCCGGATAATACGCACTCAATCGTTTGAGGCCGGCATCCATGAAAGAAAACAGCCCGACCGCGAGCAGCATGGCCAGCACGCCACGGCGATTCCGCTTCACCACCACAGCGTTCATGCCTGCGCCAGCCAGGGCGGTCGCGCGGCCAGGATGCGCGCCTGCACCGGGCAGTCGGCGTGGTGCGCGCCGGGCAGGTAACCGATGCTGATCAGGAATTCGCCGACGATCTCGCCCCCGGTGAAGCGAAAAGTCTTGCCGAACAGTTTGACCCACTCCGGTTTGCTGCGCGGATGCTGGGCGGCGAGCCAGCCGGCGAAACCGCCGTGGCGGTCCTGCAATTGCCGGATCACGCCGGCGTTATGGATCGCCGCTGCCACCTTGAGGCGATTGCGCACGATGCCCGGATCGGCGAGCAGCCGCGCCACATCCGCAGCCGCAAAGGCGGCCACGCGTTCGATCGCAAAGCCGGCGTAGGCACGGCGGAAATCTTCGCGCTTTTTCAGCATCAGCGCCCAGCTCAGTCCGGCCTGGTTGATTTCCAGCAGCAGGCGCTCGAACAGGGCGTCGTCGTCGGCCAGGGGGAAGCCGTATTCGTGGTCGTGGTAGGGGCCGTGCAGCGGGTGGCCGGGGGCGATCGCGCAATAGCCGCTCATTGCTCGGCATCCTCCAGCGCTTCGACTTGCGCCCCGATGTCGTCGAGGTGCTGCTGCCACCAGACCGGACTGGCGACGTGGCCGAAGGCCTGCGGAAAGGCCGGGTCGCTCCAGCGTTCGGCGATCCAGCCGGCGTAATGGATCTGCCGCATCAGGCGCAGCGCCGGGATCAGGGCCAGTTCGCGGCGATCGAAGGGACGAAAGGTCTCGTAGCCTTCGAGCAGGGCTTCGCGTTGGTGCGGGTCGCCACTGAACAACATCCACAGGTCCTGCACCGCCGGGCCGCTCCTGGCATCGTCCAGATCGACGAAATGCGGCCCGCTGTCGGTCCACAACACATTGCCCGGGTGGCAGTCGCCGTGCAGACGCAGCCGGGTCGGGGCGATCGCGGCCATGACCTGGCCGATGGCCGCCGCTGCCGCGTGCACGCGCGTGCGGTAACGATCACCGAGATTGGCCGGCAGCAGCGCGGAGCCAAGCGCCGATCGCATCGGAGCGAGGACCAGGTTTTCCACATCCAGATTCTGCCGATGTTCGAAGCGGGCCAGTGCACCGACGTTGTGGATGCGGGCGAGCAGCCGGCCGAGCCAGGCCGCG
>JBGSKT010000423.1:0-2226 GCA_041741075.1 Lysobacterales bacterium | reverse complement strand
TGGTCACGAAATACCGGCTCGCCGCTCGCGCCCTGGCAACGATAGATGCGCGTCGCATCGGCCGCAGCCACGGCCCCCGAAAGCGTAGCGGCGACCCCGCCCGCAAGCAGCGCAACGCGCAGCAGGTGTCGAGTGGTCGTGAAGCTCGATCTGTGGGGAACCTCTTGAAACCGTCGCGAGCGGCCCGAGTGCGATGCGCACGGAGCGCAGGAACCGCAATGTACCTGCGGGTACATGAGGATTCCGAGCACCGCGCAACGAAGCAATCGGGTCGCGCAGCAGGTTTCAAGAGGTTCTCTGTGCATTACGGGTACTTTGGTGCTCATGTGCAACCGGGCGACCGGTGTACCACAATCGCTGCCGCCAGAACGAAAAAACCCCGACCGTTTCCGATCGGGGTTTTCCTGACGCCGAATGATTCGGGATCAGACAGCCTGCACGGCATCCGCCTGCAGACCCTTCGGGCCCTTGACCACAATGAAGGTCACCTGCTGGCCTTCCTGCAAGGTGCGGAAGCCCGAACCCTGGATGGCGCGGAAGTGGACGAACAGATCAGCACCACTTTCCGGGGTGATGAAGCCGTAGCCCTTCGCATCGTTGAACCATTTGACGGTACCCGTCTGACGATCTGACATAACTAACTCCTTGAAACATTGAAAGAATTCACGGCCGGGAAAGCTCCGGTCCGAGACTGAAGTTGCAGGGAGTAGCGCCGTACACGTTCAGCGGATCAACGCGAGAGCAACAACGAGATCAGGTCACGAGTGCAAAGTGACCCTGGCAACACAGCGGGCGCAACATACACGATATTGCGCTGAATTGCCAGAACATTTCCGTTCCGGTTCGGTTTCGACTGCGGCCCGCCGCCGGCGCATCCGCCAAATCGGTCGCTGGCCGGGCTTTGGATCGCTGCGCTACCCTGTGCGGTCCCGCCACCGCCCGGTCTGCCGGCCATGCCCTATTCCCCCATCCTCGCCACACTGGGCTATGTGCTTTCAGCCGATCGTCGCCGGGTGCTGCTGGTGCATCGCAATGCCCGGCCGGACGACCTGCATTTCGGCAAGTACAACGGG
Organism: Lysobacterales bacterium; assembly: GCA_041741075.1. Lineage (GTDB taxonomy): Bacteria > Pseudomonadota > Gammaproteobacteria > Xanthomonadales > Ahniellaceae > 0-14-3-00-62-12. The sequence continues at coordinate 1,153 of JBGSKT010000423.1, read as the reverse complement.
CTCGGCGGCAAGATGGAACCGGGCGAGGACGCGCTCGCCTGCATGCGCCGGGAAATCCATGAAGAGGCCGGCATCCACTGTACCGAGCTCGCCCTGCGCGGCACGTTGAACTGGCCCGGATTCGGGAAAAACGGCGAGGACTGGCTGGGATTTATCTTTCTGATAAGCGCCTACAGCGGCGCGCCTTTGACTGCCAACGCCGAGGGCGAGCTGTGCTGGGTGGAACGGGAACGCATGCTGGAATTGCCGCTGTGGGAGGGCGACCGGCAGTTTCTGCCCTTGGTGTTCGACACCGACCCGCGTCCGTTCCATGGGGTGATGCCGTACCGGCAGGGGCGCATGCTGAGCTGGTCCTGGCAGCGTTGACAGCGAATTCGCGGCGGCCCGGTCGGTATAGGCGCCAGTCAGTTTGGCTGGCGCAGACTGGGTCCGCCCACAGGCAGATTCGGGGGTCGTCTGCGGCAAGGCCCAAATTTGTGCTTGCAATGCAAGCCTCGCCCATCCGGAGGTGGTCATGAACAATCGTCGCATTCCACGCTTGGCATTCGTCGCGATAGCCGCCCTGGCCGCTTGTGCGGCTGCGAGCAGTGCGGAAACCGTCATTGTGAACAGCACCGATGCCGCCGCCGCTGGCGCCATCCGCATCCGCCCCAACGACATCCGCAGTTGGAAGAGTGTGGACCAGCGCAGCCTGGTCATCACCACCCGCAACCACCAGCGTTACCTGGTCGAGCTCAAGCGCAGCTGCAATAACCTGCACGGCGGCCTGAGCGACGCCACCCTGTACACCAACGAGCACAGCATGATCGACCACCGCGGCTCGATCCGCATCGTGCCGCGTGACCGGCTCGACCGGCTGTTCAATCATCCGGGTACCCGCTCGGTCGATTTTGCCATGGACATGGAAGCCAATAGCGACTACTGTCCGATCAAGCAGATTACCGCGCTCGGCCGCGAAGACAAAAAGAAGACCTGATCGATCCGATCGCCGGTCTGCACCTGATCACACCGCGCCCGCACTCCAGCGGGCGCGGTTTTTTTGTTTGCCCGCTGGCCCGATACAATGCCGGTACCGGCCCCGCGCCGACCGTCCGACCGATTGCCCCTGCCCCTGGTTTGCCAGCGCCGCGCCCGATGGCGGTGCGGGCAGCGC
>JBGSKT010000422.1:0-3092 GCA_041741075.1 Lysobacterales bacterium | reverse complement strand
CTCGACAGCGGCCGGCGCTTGCCGTGTGGCCGCGGCCGAGCGCGTCGGCCCTGCCTTGTTGGGGGGGGCGTTTGCCCTGGAAAGTCGGCCTTGCCCCCCCCTTTTTTTTCGAAAATAAAAGATACTCTTCGTGTCCCGGTGGTTTCACCGGGTCACACCAAAGGAGCGAAACCAATGCACAGATCAATAAACAAAGCCAGGACGCTGGCGCTCGCGGTGGCGCTGGTCCTGGCCAGTCCGCTGCTGCTGGCCAATCCCGGAAATACCGCCGACCCATTGCAGTCGGCGAGTGCGTCGGCCCGAAAAGAACACTATGACTTCGAACTGACCGTCGTCCACGGCGCGGACGACGCGCGCGAACAGACGATCATTCGCCGCAAGATGCAGTACGCCGATTACGTCGCCGAGTACGGGCCGTTTACGCCCGATCCAAGTCGCGATTTCGACCCCATTGAAGCAGTCGTGCCGACCCCGGACCCGCCGGTCGGCGGCAGCGGTTTCGAAGATGGCGATACCATCACCATGACCCGCACCGGCAACAATGGCCAACGTCACTACACCCGCACCACGCGCTACGAGCGACTTTCGGGTGATTGGCTGCGAATGTCCAACGAGGTGATTTCGAGAGCCTGCAGTCCGCAGATATGCTTGATAATTCACCGGCCCTGAACGATCCAGCGTGACGACACGATTGGGTGCAGCCGGGCGTGGCTACGCCCACTCCCGCGCCGCGAATCGACCTTCAGCCAGCCGTCGGGTGGGGCCCGGCGGCATGGCAGAACTCATTCGTGACCGAGAATTTTCAACCGCACCGCGAGCGCATGCGCTTCGAAGCCCAGCGCCTGGGTGACTTTTTCCAGCAACTCGCGCTCGCGTGGACGGATGCGCGCATCGGCCGCGGCCAGTCGCAGGATGGCGTCGTAGACCTGTTCGACCTGGGTGGACTTGGCGCCGAAGCGGGACAGCAGGCGGCGGGCCTCGGCCTCGGCATCGATTTTTTTCTGGCGGCCCCGCTCGAACGCGTCCTTGGCGATGCTGCGCGCGTGGCTGGACAGGACCAGCTCGTCCATCAGCGCATTGACGAACTCGGTTTCGTGGGTGGTGACAATACTGTCCGCCTGGGCCATCGCGCCGAGCAGGGCGAACAGCACCTCCAGCGTGGTCTGTTGGTCCGCATCGATGCGGCCGCCGCCGAACAATTCACCCAGCACACCGCGCAACTGACGCAGCAGGTCGGGCCCGCCCGGAGGCGGTGGCGACGTGGATTCAGAACTCGACATGGCATTCTCCTGGCTCGGGACGGCGGTGCTGCCGCCGCTGCGATCCTGCGCCAGATTCGCGCCAATGAAAAGGGGCCAGGCCCGGGCGGTCGCGAAACTGGTTGGGGTATGCCGCCTGCCGCATTCATTGCCTGGGTTTGCGAGTCTGGGAACTTGTTGCCTCGAAAGGGTTCTCAGCACGCCGCTTTCGGTGTTCGGTGTTCGGTGTTCGGTGTTCGGTGTTCGGTGTTCGGTGTTCGGTGTTCGGAGTTCGGAGTTCCACCTCTGTCCCGCTTCCTAGCCCCTAGCCCCTAGCCCCTAGCCCCTAGCCCCTAGCCCCACCGCCGACGTTGCGTCCGTGCCCATTGCTGGCGACAATAGGCGGCGTCACCCCGGCCCGGCCGGAAATCCCCCACCAGGAGCAGAATCCGATGAAGCGTTTTGTACGCAGTACCCTTGCCATTGCGGTGGTGTTTGGCCTGGCCGCCGCGCAGTCGGCAAGTGCCGTCGACAAGCTGGTCAGCGATAAAGACAAGGCCAGTTACATGGTCGGTCTCGATATGGCCCAGGGCCTGGCCACAATCAAGGATGAAATCAATATCGACGTCATGTTCGATGCCGTGCGCACCCATCTGGCTGGCGGCAAGAGCCTGCTGAGCGAAGAGGAAGCCAAGACCGTACGCCAGGAATTCATGGCCAAGCTGCGCAGCCAGCAGGAAGCCAAGAGCAAGGCCGTGGCCGAGAAGAACAAGGCCGAGGGCGAGGCCTTCCTGGCCGCCAACAAGAGCAAGCCGGGCGTGGTCACCACGGCTTCCGGCCTGCAATACCAGGTGCTCACCGAAGGCAAGGGCAAGAAGCCGGTGGAAACCTCGAAAGTGCGCGTGCATTACGCCGGCACCCTGCTCGATGGCACCACCTTCGACAGCTCCTACGACCGTGGCCAGCCGGCCGAATTCGTGCTGAACGGGGTGATCGCGGGCTGGACGGAAGCGCTGCAACTGATGGCCGAAGGTTCCAAGTACCGGCTGTGGATTCCGTCCAATCTGGCCTATGGCGATGTCGCCCGCCCCGGCCCGATCGGCCCGAACGCCACACTGGCCTTCGATGTCGAGTTGCTGGCGGTGGATCCGCCGGAAGCCGACGACGCGGCGCCCAAGGCCGATCCGGCCAAGTGACGGTCGCCCGGGCAACCGCGCTCGGCGCTTGTGCCGATCGCAATTGCCTGGTGCCTGGAAACGACGCCGGCCGTGCGCCGGCGTTTTTTTGCGCCTGAACCGGCCATCGCACGGGCCGCGCACTGCAGTTTGTTTACGTGCCGGTAGGTGACCCTGCCCATGGCCTGCTCTACACTTTCGAATGACTTGCTGCCGGAGAGTGCCATGACCCCCCTTTTCCCGCGGCTGACCAGCCAGTTCCTCGTCGGCATCGCCGTGCTGTGGTCGGTGGGCAGCCAAGCCCAGGTCGCAGACTGGTTCGATCCCGCCGATTCCACCCTGGCCAATGCCGACCATGCCCGGTCGGCCGGGCAGTCGGCGACCGATGCCACCCGTGGTCTGCTTGCCGCCGGGGTCGATCCGGCGCAGGGCGTACAGGCGGTAATCGATACCTATGCGCAATGTGATGCGGTGTTCGATGCGGTCGCTGCAGCCAGCCAGATCGCCCCGGAGCGCGCCGGCTATCTGGTCCAGGCGGCGGCCTTGAATGCCCGTTGTCCCTGTGGAGGAGAAAATGTTTGGGCGGCCTCGCGCTTGAGCAATCGCGTGCGCATCGCCCACCGCAGCACTGCGCTCGAAGTGCTGCCAAGTTGCGGCTGCGTTGGCGCGGCGGCGCAGG
>JBGSKT010000421.1:0-2243 GCA_041741075.1 Lysobacterales bacterium | reverse complement strand
GGGCGACGGCGGTTTCGACCGGCAGCGGGGCATTGCCGCGATAGAACCAGAATCCGCCCACCAGCAGTAGTACCGCGAGCAGCCACCACCACCCGATGGCGCGCGATCGGGGGTGGCCGCCGGTGCGCTTGATGCGCAGCTGCTTGAGCATTTCCTGGTGACTTTCCATGGTTGCGGTCTCGAATCGGTACGGGATGAACGGTGCAGTGTTGCAGGTCGAAAGGGCGCGCGGCCGGTCGGCCTGCCGCCGGCCGGATGCGACGGCACTTCGAAGGGCCTCGGGTCGGGCCCCCTATCTGGTTTGCGACGATTCGGGCATTATCCAGTGCTGAATGGCTTTCGACCACTGACAGGAGTCATGACATGACCATGCCGGCCGAACCGGAAGACCCGGGCTTCGGGCACTGCTCCGGACAATGGCTGCTACCGGCGCCCGCGCCGGTCGGCGTACCGATCAGCGGCAGCCGGCAACGCTTTCCGGTACACCGCATCTACTGCATCGGCCGCAACTACGAGGCGCATGCCCGCGAAATGGCGGCCACGGTCAACCTGGAAGCGCCGGTGTTCTTTATGAAGCCGGCCGATGCCCTGGTCAGTGATGGCAATGATGTCGCCTATCCCAGCGCCACCTGCGACCTGCACCACGAAGTCGAACTGGTGCTGGCGCTGGGGACCGGCGGGTGTGATCTGGATGTGGCCAGCGCGCGTGATGCGGTAATCGCCTATGGCGTCGGCCTCGACCTGACCCGCCGCGATCTGCAGGCGGCGGCCAAGGCCGGTGGCCGGCCCTGGGACGTGGCCAAGGGTTTTGACCAGTCGGCGCCGATCTCGGCATTGCGCCTCGCCGCCGAGCTCGGCCACCCGGAGCGCGGCGAACTATCGCTTGCAGTAAATGGTGGCCTGCGCCAGCAGGCCGATATCGCCGATATGGTGATGCCCGCGGGCGCGATCATCGCCGCCCTGTCGCGTCTGTTCACCCTGATGCCGGGCGATCTGATCTTCACCGGCACCCCGGCCGGGGTCGCCGCCTTGCAGCGCGGCGATCGCTTCGTGGCGAGCTTTCCCGGTATCGAAGCGCTCAGCGGCCGGATCGTCTGAAGGCCATCCTTTTTTCCGGCACACAAGGGTGCTCTCGCCAAGACGCCAAGAACGCCAAGAGAAGCAATGGGAAAAACGCCGTCGCCCCGGCGGTTTTCTTTCTTCCGTCATCCGTCATCCATCGTCTGTCCTCCGTCGTCTGAACTGGGACGACGCTGTACCGGAGCCCAGAGTCGGGCGCCTGGTGTTCGGACCGACCCTGCTGCCGCCTCCGGCACCGCAATCGGAGTGGACCGTACTGTGGCATGCTTCCAAGAACGTAGACCAAGCGTGACGGAAGATTCAAGCGACCAATGATTGGCAACCTTGGGGGTGGAAAATGAAACGGGCAAGTACGGTTCTTTGGGCATTCCTTCTGCTGCTGGCCCAGGGTCGGGCGTTCGGCTTCGTCGATCAGATCGCTTTTTCGCCGACCAACCCACACGCCGGACAACCAATCACGATTTCGTTTCGATCGGGGGTCTGCGACGGCGTGGACACGCCCGTGGTTTGGGAACTCCAGGGCAGCGGCAGCGTTCGCGATCTGGTGGTGAACGGGGTCGCATTCCAGGAGCCACTTTTCTGCAACAGCGCAATTGGCACGACAGCCATTGTGATCGGCACACTGCCGCCCGGTGCCTACGAAATCCACATCAAGATCCGTGACCCGAACGATGGCCTGGGTGGCATCCTCAGCCCATCGTTCGGAAGTGCGCAGTTCGTGGTCGGCCCGACCCTGGCCATACCAGGGCTGGGCAGACTGGGGCAGGCCCTGATCGTTGCCTTGATACTCGCGCTCACGGTTTGGCTGCGAAACGGGCGCTTCGGAGCGCCCCTGTTGATGATTGTGGTGTTCGGTTATGGCCTGGCTTCGCCGCCGGTCCGCGCCCAGGATGCCTTCATAGTCGAGCTGACCCTGGCGCAGCCCCCGGCACCGCCACCGGAAGCGATTGTCGAGGGCTACGACTTTGCCACCGGGCTCAATCCGCCGTTTCCGGCGCTGACCGTCGGCAGCCCGAGCTATGCGGTGTATCTGCTGCCGTTCCGGGCCAGCGGGGCGTTTTCCGCGCTGTTGCAGGCCAATCCCGGCAGCGTGCGGGCGCAACTGGAACGGACCCTGCTGGTCGCCTACGCCAGTGCCGAGGATCGCGCCGCGGGCATGCAGG